>JBCCGX010000673.1:0-5813 GCA_039029035.1 Acidobacteriota bacterium
ACTCAGGGCTGGTGTCGCCGCAACCTCAGCCAGCGCTCGGCTCCCGAGCTGAGCCGCGCCGACCGAGCGCAGATCGTCCGCGAGCTTCGTACCCTCGAAGAGCGGCGCATCGGGTGGGCGCGACAGCTGCAATAACCGAGCCGTAACCGTCAGGCGCGGGGCAAGCCGATCTCGACCTCAGCACCGGCTGAATCCTGACCAGGGACAACGGCGATGGCGAGGTGGTGCTGGCCGCCCGGCAGACTGACGGAGGTGGCAACGGCCTCTTGCCCACCCTCGACCGGATCGAAAGGGATCAGCAGGCTCGCTAGCGGAAAGCTGCCCCCGGCATCCTCGGCCTCGACCTCGATCAGCTCGGCCTCGGACCCGATGGCGAACCGGACGCGACGATCGACCGCGAGATCCAGTTGGGCGCGCTCGACCCCGTCGACCCGAATCGACAAGACGCCCGGCCCATTCTCCCCAGGAACAGCCGTCCCGGGAGCATTTTTCCTGGGTTCGGAGTGAGTCTTTCCCACGACGCGCCATTCCCTGACTTCGACCACCGCAGCCCCGCTGCTGCCGGCCGCTTTGGGGCTCAGCGTAACACTTTCCGAATTCAGTTAGTAGCACGGACACCTGGAGTCAGGCCGCCTATGCTGCTTCGAGACCGAGCTCGATCCGCGAGCTCGACCCAACCACTCAGGAGGAAGTCATGCGGCAAAGAGCTCTCTATGGCACGACAGAAGAAAAAGGTTTTACATTGATCGAGCTGATGGTCGTCGTTGCGCTCATCGCCTTGCTTGCTGCCATCGTCGGACCGGCCGTCGGGTCCCAGATCAATCAAGCGAAACAGGCGGCGGCGATCCGTCAGATCAACACGTTCGGTCTCGCCTGCACGCAATGGGCGAGAAACAATGGCGGCAATCCGGTGCCGACTGTGGATATCGACCTTTCGAACTACGCGACGTCCATGACCGCTGCAGAGGTCCAAGCGGTCCTCGGTCCCGACCGGAACGACCCGATGAAGAACGTCTATATCGCCTCCGTGCCGGCGAACGACCCTTGGGGCAATCCCTACACGTTCAATTACAACCCGGACGACAACGGCAATCCGACCAACGAGCAGGTCTTCGTGATCCGCAGTGCCGGGTCCGACGGCGTCTTCGAAGGCACGACCTACACCCGGGGCGAGTTCGATGCGAGCAACTTCAAGAACGACATCGTCTGGGCCGATGGACACCTGCTAGGCGATTGATCGGTGGTGAGCTATTGAAAGACGCGATCAATCCCGGAGGACGTTAGAGTGATCATGAACCGCAACCACCCCCGTCGCCAGCCCGGCGCCTGCCATCAGGCGGCCGGGTTCTCCTTGATCGAGCTGATGGTCGCCGTCTCGATCATCGGTATCCTCGCCACCCTCGCCACACCGATCCTGTCGAAGTATCGAGATCGGGCCAAGATCGCCGCGGCGAAAACCGCGGGGCGCGAGATCCTCAACGCCCTGGCGGCCGACGCCGTGACCAGCACCGATGGCCGGCTGACGATCCCGGAGAGCTGCGACGAGCTGGCCCAGATCTCGCGCGAGAACGGCTTCTACTTCTCCGCCACCACGCGCGAGGCCCTATGCCCGGTCGGCAACCCGATCGGCTCCTCGCCCACCACCGCCGAGTTCCCTTACAAGCTCTGCCTGTGTTACGACAGCGACCTCGGCGACTACGTCTATGACCTGTGCGACACCAGCTCTCTGAGCTGCCTGGGTCCGGCCGGCGAGCCCCAAATGAGCGACGATGTGGTGATCGTTTTCCCGGTCCTCAATGTCCGGGACGACATGCACCTGACGGTTTCGACCGTCACCGGCGTCGCAGTCGTCCCCGGCGCCGAGCGCCCGGTCGTCGGACCGGTCGAGCCCCAACTCTGATCCTAGCTGTCGCCGAATAGGGACAGCTGATCGCCCCCCGGCCGGCGGAAGGCGGCGGTGGAAAGAGCCGGGGGGCCGACCTCGAAACCGTGTTTCTCGCAGCCCAGGCGGAAGAGGCCTCGCACCTGCTCGGCGAAGGGGCCCTGGGCATGGAAGCGGTAGCCGAAGCGGGAATCGTTGAGCCGACCGTCGCGTAGCGAGCGCACGCGGTTCAGAATCTTGTCCTTACTGCCCGGGAAGTGCTCGTCGAGCCAGCTGTCGAACAGCGGGGCGACAGCGCCGGGCAGGCGGAGCAAGGTGTAGCGGGCAAAGGTGGCGCCGGCGTCAGCGGCACGCTGCAGGATGTCCGGGATCTCGTGGTCAGTCAGCCCCGGGACGATCGGCGCCACCAACACCCCCACGGGCACCCCGGCCTCGGCGAGCTGCCGGATCGCCTCCAGGCGCCGCCGCGGGTGCGAGGTGCGAGGCTCCATGCGGCGCAGGATGTCCGAATCAAAGGTCGCCATCGACAAGAAGACGGCAGCAGCGCCGTGGCGGGCGAGCTCGCCGAGGTAGTCCGCGTCGCGCGCCACCAGGGCGTTCTTGGTCACCACCAACACCGGATTGCGCACCTCCACCAGCACCTCCAGACACCGGCGAGTGATCTCCAGACGCCGTTCGACCGGCTGGTACGCATCGGTCACACCGGAGAGAGCCAGCACCTCGGGCTGCCAGCTGCGCGCTTCCAGCTCCCGGCGCAGCAAGGCGGGCGCCTCCTCCTTGACCAGGATCCGGCTCTCGAAGTCGAGTCCGGCGGAGAAGCCGAGAAACTCGTGGGTCGGTCGCGCATAGCAGTAGATGCAGCCGTGCTCACAGCCGCGATAAGGATTGATCGAGGCGCTGAAGGGCAGATCCGGGCTGTCATTGCGAGCGATGATCGAGCGACTCGCGTCCTTCAGGAAGCTCGTTGCCGGCCCCTCGGTCAGCGGTTGGTCGTAGGCCACCTCGAGGCGCTCGAAGCGGTTCTTCGGATTGGCCGATGCGCCTCGTCCCTTGAGCGGTTCGCCTAACACGCTAAACCTTTCCCCGTCTCGTTGAATCTATCCGACCACATGACGTTGCTTTCGCCGATGCTATATTCGACGGGCTCACGGTCCCAGCCCCTGCCCGTCGCTCAAGAGCCCGACCCCGAGGACCCCTTCGTGACGCAAACCGTCCCCACCGGTCAGCTGGTCGCCGACCGGTTTCTCATCGTGCGCTTCATCGCCGCAGGCGGCATGGGCGAAGTCTACGAGGCCGAAGACCGAGCCCTCGGCGAGCGGGTGGCGCTCAAATTCCTCAATCGCCGATCGATCGGTGACGAGCGCGTCATGCGGCGCTTCCGGCGCGAGATCCAGCTCGCCCGCAAAGTGACCCACCGCAACGTCTGTCGACTCTACGATCTCTACCAGTACACACCGGAAACGGGACTGCTCGGCGGCAGCGAGACCATCTTCGTCACCATGGAGCTGCTGCGTGGCGAGACGCTGGAAGAGTTTCTCGCCCGCCAAGGCCCGCTGTCGGAAGAGGCCGCTTTGCCCCTTGTCCATCAAATGGCCGAGGCCCTGACTGCGGCCCATAACGCCGGTGTCATCCACCGCGACTTCAAGACGTCCAACGTCATGCTGGTACCGCGGGACGACGACGACGACAACTTGCGTGTCGTCGTGACGGATTTCGGACTCGCCCGACCCAAGACCCGAACGCCGGAAGATACACGGACACCGTTGACTGGCGAGATGCGGATCGTCGGCACGGCCGATTACATGTCGCCGGAGCAGCTCTACGGCGAGGAAGTGAGCACCGCCAGCGACGTCTATGCCCTCGGTGTGGTGATCTTCGAGATGGTGGCCGGGCGCAAGCCCTACACCGCCTCGAACCCCATGTCGCTGCTAGCCAAACGAGTCAGCGAGCCGCCGGCCGAACCGCGCGATTTCGTGCCCGAGCTCGAAGAGCACTGGAATTCGGTGATCCTCGACTGCCTGAAGAACGATCCGACCGAGCGTATAGCGACACCCCGCGAAGTGTTGCTCGCCTTGGGTGGCGAAGATTTTGCCTTCAGCCCACAATCGTCAGGCAGCATGACCCCGCCGACCGGCTGGCTACTCGAAGCGCAGCGGCGCGAAGCGCGCTCGCGGAAGCGCCTCGGTGTGGCCCTCGTCGTCCTGCTCGCCGCTCTGGTTCTCGGTCTCGCCTATTGGCCACGGGCAGCGGATCGCGCGCCTATGGCAACGAGCTTCAACCCGGTGCAGCTCACCACCTCGGCCGGGCTCGAGCTCGATCCTACTTTTTCGCCCGACGGCTCGGCTCTGGCCTATAGCTCCGATCAGAACGGTACCTTCGAGATCTACGTCCGCGAGCTCGCCCCTGGCGGCCGCGAGCGTCAGCTGACCGAAGACGGGGCGCAGAACTTCGAACCCGCCTGGTCGCCAGACGGCAAGACCCTGGCCTACCACTCCAAATCGGGCGGGGGCATCTGGCTAGTTCCCTCCGAGGGTGGCGAGGCCACTCGATTGACCCCCTCCGGCTCGCGCCCTGCCTGGTCGCCGGATGGCAAGACGGTGGTCTACCAGGGCGAAAGCTCACCCCTCTTGTCCGACACGACCTCCCCTGCGTTGTCGCTCTCCACCCTTTGGCTCACTGACACCAAGGGTGATAGGCGGCAGCTGACCCGAGTCGGCCAGCCCGCCGGCGGCCACGCCGCACCGGCCTTCTCGCCCGATGGCCAGCGCATTGTCTTCTCGGCCTCGCCGCAGCGCGAGGCGGCCGAGATCTGGTCGGTCGACCTGCAGGGCGAGAACCTGATTCTGATCACCCGTGAGCCGACGATCGCCTACGACCCGACCTACTCGGCCGATGGCAAGACCATCTTCTTCTCGGCTCAATCGCGCGAAGTGAATTCCCTGTGGCAGATCACGGTCTCACCGCGCACCGGTAAACCGAGCGGACCGCCCTCCCAGGTGGCCAACCTCGGTCTCGCCAGTATCCGCCAGTCGACCGTCTCAGCCGACGGCTCGCAGGTCGCCTACGCCGCGATCAAGACGATCAGCAACCTCTGGTCGTTGCCGCTCGACGGCGAATCCGGCATGGCCGCGGGTCCTCCCCAGGCCCTGACGGCCGGCAGCGGCCGCAACAACCGACCGGTGTTCTCGCCCGACGGCTCGCGACTCGCCTTCGATCGCTGGCAGCACGGCTCCAACATCAGTCTCTGGCTCATGGACCGTGAGGGCCAGAACAGGCAGCAGCTGACTCTCGACGAGTGGACTACCACCCAACCGAGCTGGCTGCCTTCGGGCCAGGGCCTGGCCTACCAAAGCCGCCAAGACGGCGGGCGCGGCTTCTGGTCGATCCACTTGAGTGATGGCGCCAAGACGCAGCTCGCCGAGCTCAAAGAGGATGTCGACTGGGCACGACTGTCGCCCGACGGCACCCAGCTGGCCTACCACTCCAAAGCCCGCGGGCTGGGTTTCAACCTCTGGATCATGTCGCTGGTCGACGGCAAGACTCGACAGCTCACCTTCGCCGAAGACTTCATGGGCTTCCCGTGCTGGTCCCGCGACGGCAAGTGGCTCGCCTTTCAGCACAAGCAGGCAGAGGACAGCCACGTCCTGGTCATGCCAGCAGCCGGCGGCGAGCCCATCCAGCTGACCGCCGAGGCGGGCCAGAACTGGCCCTTCAGCTTCTCACCGGATAGCGACAAAGTGGCCTTTGCCGCGCTGCGCGAGGGCGAGTGGAACCTGTGGTGGGTCTCACGCTCCACCGGCGAGCAGCAGCGCTTGACCGAGTCGCCGAAGCTCAACGCCTATGTGCGCTACCCGGCCTGGTCACCGACCGGCGACCAGCTGGTCTACGAGCTCGCCGAGACCACCGGCGATATCTGGCTGGTCGAGAACAC
>JBCCGX010000674.1:0-5809 GCA_039029035.1 Acidobacteriota bacterium
CGGTTGTAGACCTGATCGTAGAGTCCCTCGAAAGCGCCGCCGCAGACGAACATCATGTGCCCGGTATCGATGTCGAGGGTGACCTCGCGCTCCTTGCCGTCGACCCAAGCATGGACCGGGTAGGCGACCCGTTCACCTTCCATCAGGGTCAAGAGACCCTGTTGCAGCACGACGCCGATGGCGTTGGGCTTGCCCGCCACCACCGCGGCCATCTTGTCGATCTCGTCGACACAAATCGTGGCGCGCTCGATCGCAAGCTTGAGAGCTTCGGGTGACGGATGATGGCCGGCGATCGACCGGGCACGCTGCTCGACCGCCTTCAACAGGCGACCTGGCCTGAATTCCATCCGGTCGACGTCGACCAGGAGATTGGCGTTGATGATCGTCACCGCCCGGAAGGGCTCGTACTCCGGCACTTCGTTGTAAAGGCGCTGGAGGTTGTTCATGATCGTCGTCTTACCGGTACCGGAGCTACCGATCATCAGGATGTTGCCAGCCATCTTGCCGGTGGCGTGCTTGAACACCGCGACGGAGACGAATCGCAGGGCTTTGTCCTGGCCAAGGACGCCGTGATTGAGCTCCTCGAAGATCACGGGCGGGCGGATGTCCTTCAATGGGCGAAGAGACGGAATCTCGAGGGCGGCTTCGGTCTCGGTCTCGATGAGCTCTTGAACTGCTGGCATGCTGCGCTCCGATATCTGGACGAATTTGGCGGATAGGCGTCGGTTGGATCTTGCTTGGGGTGATCTCGGCCGCCAGCCGGGCACGCCGAACGGCGGGCGGCAAGGATGGCGGTCTAGAGGTTTACGGAGCAATCGGCCGATGCGCCCATGCGCGATCGAATCGACGGCGAAACTGAGTTGCCTGGTATAGCATCCAAGCTTCCGACGACACCGTATGAGGAAACGGTCGGACGATACACGGTCCAGCCCCCTCGCTCCGGCCCACTTCTTCCGAAAGGCCCTCGCACAATGAGCCCATCGCTGTACAAAGTCCTCCACATCTTAGGCGTTTTGCTCTCCTTCGCCGCCATCGGCGGCCTAACCCTGCAGGCCCTGCTCGGCAAGGACGAGAAGAACGCCGCTCGCAAGCTGGCCGGCATGACCCATGGCGTTGCGCTCTTGCTGATCCTGATCACCGGCTTTGGCATGCTCGCCAAGTTGGGCCTCGGCTTCCCGACGTGGGTGTGGATCAAGGTCGTCATCTGGCTCCTGATCGGCGCCTCGATCGCCTTTATCCGCCGGCTGCCACACCTCGCCACCGTCTTCTGGTTCGGCCTACCGGTTCTCGGCGCCTTCGCCGCCTACCTGGCGATCTACAAACCCGCTTTTTGAGCGATCTGGTAACCTTCGAGTCCATCTCCGCCAAACTCCATACGGCCGTGCTTCAGGCGGCAAGCCAGTAACGATGACAGGCCGAGCACCCAAAATCAGCGCCAGGACAGTCGAACTGTGGCTCGCACCAGCCCTGGTCCTGCTGCTCTGCCTCACACCAGCCCGCGATGCGGTCGCCAGCACCCTGCAAGGCTCGATCGTGCTCAACAAGGGATCCGGCGGCAAGCCGTCGCGCGAAGTTCAGACGGCACAGGTCTACTTCACTCCGCAAGCCGCAGTCGATGTCGAGGCGCCGGCTGAGCCGTTCGAGATCGTCACCGTACGTAAGGAGTTCCTGCCCCGCACCCTGACCGTCCCGGTCGGCAGCACGGTGCGCTTCCCCAACCAGGACGTGATCTTGCACAACGTCTTCTCGGTCTCGGGCAAGAATCGCTTCGATCTGGGGCTCTACAAACGTGGCGAAGGCAAGAGTGCCACTTTCGAGAACCCCGGTATCGTGCGCGTCTTCTGCAACGTTCACCACTCGATGGTCGCCTACGTCCTGGTGGTCGAGACGCCCTACACCACGTCGCCTGATTTCGGCGGCCGGTTCCAGCTCGACGGCCTGCCGGACGGCCCCGGAACCTTGACCGTTTGGCACGAGCGCACCGAGCCTTACTCCCGCCAGATCACTCTCCCGCTGACCGAGCCGTTGGAGGTCAAGCTCGAGGTCTCCAAACCACGGGTCCCGCGGCACACCAACAAATTCGGCAAACCCTACGCCAGGAGGCGCAGTGGCAGATCCTACTGAAGCTTCGAGATTTCGCCTCTCCCTGGGCGCCCGCATCTTCCTGGCAACGGCCGCCATCGTCACGACCGCGGTGGCGATCGCGGTCGCCGTGACCTACTTTCTGGGCAACCAGATCGCCGATCAGGCGGTCCGCGAGACCCTGAGGCGCTCGAGCTTGGTGCAATCGGCCTTCAAGGACTCCAGCATCGATCGCCTGCTCGACGCTACCTCGCTGCACGCCGGCGACACGGAGTTCGCCGCCTATATCGCCGAGGCCGTCGCTGCCGGCGACCGGATCTCGATCACCGACTCTTTGAGCGATTTCGCGCGCGATTCCGGGGTCGCTTTTGCCCTCGCAGTCGACCCGGACGGCTATACCCTGGCGCAGGTCTCCGACGACCTGACCTTCGCCGAAGACCTGTCGCAAGAGCCGCTCTACCTGCGGGCGCTGGACGAAGGCTTCGTTGGTGGCGTGTGGACCTGGAGCGACCGGCTGTTCTACGTCGCGGCGGTGCCGATCGTCACCGGCCAACTGCTACAGGGCTTTCTCTTCTCCGGCGAGGCGATCGACGACTCCCAGGCCCAGAGCTTGCGGTCGATCAACGGCACCGAGGTGACTTTTATCCTGGCGCCGCAAGGCAGCGAGCCGAGCTGGGTGGCGACGACCCTCGACAACGAGATGGCGCAGCAAGTACTGGAGGCGGTGGCCGCCCGCCCGGGTCTCCTCGGACCGGGCGAAGGGATCGAGGACGACGATCGGTTCCTCGAGATCGAGCTGCGCAACCGTCAGTGGCTGACCCTGGTGCGGCCGCTCGAAGACGTCGCCGGCCGCACCCTGGGCGCCGCCGCCAACCTCGCTTCGCTGGAGGTAGCGCTCGACCCCTACCGCCGCATCATCCGTATCTTCGGCGCCGTCGGTCTGGCGGCGATCCTCCTCGCGTCGCTGGTCTCCTACCTGCTGCCGCGCCGGGTGCTGCAGCCCATGCGCCAGCTGGCCGGCGCCGCTAAAGCAGCCGCCGGAGGCGACTACGACCAGGCGATTGCGGTCGACAGCTCCGACGAAGTCGGCCAGCTAGCGAGCGCGTTCTCGACCTTGCTGTCCGAGCTGCGCGAGAAACGCGACATGGAGATCTACGTCTCCGAGCTCACCCGCAACCTGCCGGACCAGGAGGGCGGAGCCGCCGAGGCCGTGCCGGCGGCAGCGAACGACGTCACCATCCTCGGTCTCGAGATTCGCGACTACAACGCCGAAGGCGGTGCCGTCCAACCGAACGAGACCCTCGAGACGCTCACCCTCGATCTGCGACGCATCTCACGAGTGCTGCAGAAGAACAACGGCAAGGTCGAATCAGTCCTCGGTCACCGGCTGGTGGCCAGCTTCGAGGGCCATCAGCGAGCCCAGCAGGCCCTGGCGGCCGCGGCTGAGATCATCTCGCGCGAGGCCGAGTCGGCGCACCAATACACCCTCGCGATCGCCCTGGTCTCGGGCGCTGCGGTGACCGGCACCATCACCTGGGACAACAAGCCGGAGTACGTGGTCACCGGCTGGCCTATGGAGCACCTCGAAGGCCTTCTGCGGGTCGCGCGGTCCGGCACCCTGCTGTTCTCCAAGTCGACCTACGATCAGCTAGCGGCGACCTTTGCCCAGGCCAGCCTCAAGCCCCAAGAGCATCGCAGCACGGTGAGTAAGGCGCCACTGTTCTCAGTCAGCGCCGACTCGATCCGCGGCTTCAGCGGCCCGGAGATGTCGGCGACGCTGGAGATGACCACCGAGGTGCCGCAGCCGGTGCCCGCCACCACCCTATCGCGGATCGGACCGGGCAGCGTCCTCGGCGATCGCTTCGAGGTCCTCTCCGAGCTCGGCGCGGGCGGCATGGGCGTAGTCTACAAGGCGCGCGATCGGACTCTGGATGAGCTGGTCGCCCTCAAGATGCTCAAGCAAGACGTCTACGGCGATGTCGAGCGCCTGGAGCGACTCAAGGACGAGCTCAAGCTGGCGCGCAAGATCAGCCACCCCAACGTCCTGCGCACCTTCGACTTCGGCGAAGCCGACGGCTTTCCCTTCATCTCGATGGAGTACGTCCGCGGCATTACCCTGAAGCACCTGCTCGATCAGAGCGGCCGCCTGCCCCTTTCGGCCGGCCTCCGCCTCGCGCGTCAGCTGTGCCGCGGGCTGTGGGCGGCGCACTCGCAAGCGGTGCTGCATCGCGACATCAAGCCCGAGAACCTGATCATCGAACCTAACGGCAACGCCAAGCTGATGGACTTCGGCATTGCCCGCCCGATCCAGCGCGGCACCTCCACTCAAACCCAGCCCGGTACGTTGATCGGCACGCCGTTCTATCTCGCACCTGAGCAGCTCGAAGGCCAGGAGCCCGACCAGCGGGCCGACATCTACGCCTGCGGCGTGGTGTTCTACGAGATCTTCACCGGCACCCTGCCCTACCCTTCGACGGGCAACATCATGGACATCATCCGGCGCAAGATGAACGAGGATCCGGCCCCGCCAACCGAGCATTGGCCGACCATGCCCCACACCCTCGAAGACATCATCCTGCGCTGTCTTGAGCGCGATCGCGAGCAACGCTTCGGCAACGCCGAGTCGCTGCTCAAGGAGCTCGAGATTCTGCGCGCTTGATACCAGCTCTGTGCTAGCCGATCACGAGCCCCACTGCGAGGTGTTGCCGGACTCGAAGCCATCGTCGAAGACCGGCGCTGGCAAAGGCTCGGCGGCTTCGTAGGCGCCGATATCGCACTCGGCCTGGCCGTCGCCGTCACCGTCGACCGGCCGCGGCATCGTGCGCTGGTCGGTGCTCGGGCAGGCGCCGCCCAACGCGCTATCGATCGCCGGGCTGCCGGAGAGCAGGGCATGGCTGGCGGTTGGGCCACCGTTGGCGACCAACGCCCCGAGGCGAGGATCGGCGACGCCGACGACGTCACTCGCGCCCAGACCGCAGGTGTCGCCCGGGCTCTCCATGTTGCCGCCGCCCGAGGTGTTGACCGAACCCGAGCACGGGCCGATGAAGAGGCTGTTGCTGGCCGTCAGATCGCCGTCGTTATTGACCGCTGCGCCGCTGCCGGCAGTGTTGTCGTGCACCGTGCAGTGGACCACCGTCATGCTCTCGCCGCTGAGGTTGTAGAGACCGCCGCCACGATTGCCGCCGTCGTTGCCGGAGAAGGTCGAGTTCTCCAGCACCGCGGTGCCATGATTGTCGATACCGCCACCGTGATCGGCCGTGGTGTTGGCAGCGATCAACGAGCCACGCACCGTCAACAGTCCGTTGTTGCGGATCCCACCGCCGGGCCCCTGGGCCAGGTGATTGCTGAGGGTGACGTGACTCAGGGTGAGCTCGCCATCATTCTCCAGGCCACCACCGTTGCCGCCGCCGGCATCGCCGCGCGCTGCTTCCAGGTCGGCAATCGTGGCAATCACGCCACCCGCCACGTGGAAGACACGGTCGATGCGGTCGGCGTCGATTCGAGTCAGGTCGGCACCTGCCCCGCGGACTTCGACATCATCGGTCAAATCGAGATCACCGTGCTCGCCTGCATCGTCGCCACGCGGGCCGAGAGTCAGGAAATAGGTACCGGGGGGTACCTGGACGACGTCGGCGTTGGGCCCCGCTTCACCGGCGGGGCACCCGTCGACCACAGAATTGGTATTGGCAGCGAGAATCGCCTCGCGCAGGGTGCAGTTACCGTTGTC
>JBCCGX010000675.1:0-5798 GCA_039029035.1 Acidobacteriota bacterium
CAATGGCCATCTGCTACAGATTCGCTTCTGGGAGATCAACAGCCAGGGCGAGGGGCATCGCGAAGATTGGTTCGGGGCCAGCGACGGCGTGGTGCGGATCGAAGATCGACTCTTCGATGCCGACATCCAGAAGACCTACCAACACCCGGACGGCACCCACACCCAGATCATGCAGCAACCCCATTTCTGTATGACTCGCCAGGGCCTCGGCACCTGCCCCGCGGTGCGTTGATCCTTACGGTCCACGGACCTTAGCTGCTAGAACGCCCCCGGCCGCAACCGTCACTCGGAGCGGCCCACGATCGACATCGCCAAGCCGGCGAGGTAGATCGCCAGGCCGGCGAAGGCGGGGGCGAGGTGGAACCAGTCCGTGTAGCCGATCACGAAGTGGACGCCGATGGCGGTGCCGAAACCGAAGACGCCACTGAGGGTCAGCACCTGCCACAAGCTCCGGGAAGGCTGAGCGAACCAGACGCAGAACAGGACCAGCACGCCGCACGACGCGACGCCGCCGCCGAAGCCGGCTCGATCATGCGCGATCAGCGGCACCAGCCGGGGATTGAACGCCGTCAGGTCCTCCGGGGTGACGCCCATGTAGGCGAGATCCTGGGGCACGAAGACCGCCGTGATGCCCAGGAACATGATCGTACCCCCGGCCAGGATCATCCCCACGCCGGTGAATAGCAGTAGAACCCGGCCTAGCCGCGCGCGCCGGCCCCACGAGTCGAGCGTCCGGCGAGGCCAGGCGCTGTCCCGGACGAGGGTGTGCGAACGCCACAATCCGAGCAGGAAAAGCGGCAGCAGCGCCAGCGTGGCGGTTCCGTGCCAGGAGTCGAGATAGCCGTATCCGAGGTAGGTCAGGAAACTGCCGAAACCAAGCAAGCCGCTGCCCGCGAAAGCCCACCATGCCCAGCGCTCGCCTTGGGCGAGAGGCAATGCGGCCAACCACAGATAGAGTAGCCCCACCGCGAGGATCGCGCCGCCGAACGCCACCCGGTCATGGAACATAAAATAGGCGACGCGCCCCTCAGCGATCGCTGACAGCTGCGCGGCGCTCGCACCGAGAAACTGGACATCGTGCGGCAGGAACTGCTGATGAGCGCTCACGAAAAGCGCAAAACAGCCCGAGAAGACCAGGGCCAGTCCGGTGACCGACAGCAGAGGGCGGCCATCGTCGATCAGAGCGTCGAAGAATCCCGTCTCGCGGCGCGGCATGTCCTTCAGAGTACCACCCCGTGAGTCAGCTCGCCGGAGTCGCGTCGAACATGAGTGACTTACGCGGTGAGTCGGCCAGCCCGCTGTCGCAAATAGCCGACTGACGCGGTAAGTGAGACGATCCCGCGTCGAATCTGGGCGACGCACCCAGTGAGTCAGGCAGTTTCGTGTCGAAAACGCCTCACTCACGCGGTGAGTCAGGCCGTTCCGCGTCGTCAATGGCTGACTTACCGTCCATGACGACCGCGGGGGACTTTCCACCGGCGTCCATTTTCGTCCCGAAGACGCCAAGCGCTACTCCACTGGCGTCTTCTGTCGGACAGCAAGCCTTCTAAGGGGCTCCACAGGCGTCCTCGACGCTGAGTTAGGGCGCACGACACGACGAATCAGCGTCATTCAGCGTTCCTCAGACCTTTCTGCAGTGTGCGGAACGGCTCTCTGGGCCCGATGCCGGCGATGACGTAGGCCAGATCGAGGCCGGTGAGCAGAAAATCGGAGAGGCCATCGGCGTTGACGTCGCCCAGGGTGGTGACGTCGAAACCGAGCTGGCCGTTATCGACCGTCGAGGTGAAGGTGCGTAAGGTCTCGCCGCTTTGGCCCGAGACGAGATAGCACTTGCCGCCCTGGAAGCTGCCTTCGCTGTTCAGGAAGGCGCCGAGCAGCAGGTCTCCATGACCATCGCCGTCGACGTCGCCGACGGCACGCGCCGTGCCGAGACCGTCTCCGGGGCTCTCGGCATTGATCAATCGAAGACGCTCCTCGCCGGCGCCGGAGAAGACGTAGCCTCGTCCGCCTCTCTTGTCGCCGAAGTCGCCGACGAAGAGATCGCCCACCCCGTCACCATCGAGGTCACCGGCATGGCGGAGGTCGACGAAGGCGAAGTGCCCGCGGCCCCGGTTGGGTCGCAGGGTGCGCAATCTCGCGCCGTCGGCGCCAGATAGCACGTAGGCTTCGCCCGCCGGCATCTGGCTCAGGCTGGCCAGCCGGCGACTGGCGATGGCGCTGACCGCCAGCTCCGGCCTGCCGTCGCCGTCGAGATCATCGAGTCCGGCGACTGAAGCGCCGAGATCGATCGCCTCGGGCTGGACGAAGCGCCACAGGACCGAGCCGTCGCGACCGGAGATCAGGTCGACCCGGCCGGACCCCTCAGTGGCAGGTGCGCCAACCACGAGATCGGCGTGCCCATCGCGGTCGAGGTCGCCGGCGAAATCGACCGCGAAGCCGAACAAGGTCTCTCTCCCGCCGTCGAGCTGGCGAATCGATCGGTGGTCGGCACCCGAGATCACCAGCACCCGGGCCGGCCGACTGCCGACCCCCGGTGCTCCGATCAGGTAGTCCGGGACGCCATCGGCATCCACGTCACCGCCGCCAGCGACAGCGAAGCCCAGGCGCTCGAAGGCGGAGCCCGTATGGGTCGCGAGCAACACACCGTCGGCACCGGAATAGACATAGGCCTTGCCTGCCAGGGTGCCGCCTTCAGTGTTACGCATGGCGCCGATCACAAGCTCCGCCGCGCCGTCGCCATCGAGATCGCCGATTGGCTCACTGGCCCAGCCGAAGCCGGCGCCCGGCGTCTCGGCCTCCATCTTCGCCAATAGGACAACCTCAGGCTCGAGGAATTGGCCAGGCAGAGGAGCAGCCATTGCCAGCAGAGACTGAGCGATCCACAGGCCTGTGAGCAGCTGGCCGAAGACACGGCGGTGGCCTATCGCATCGAGGTCCATGGAGCTCTCCTGCGGTGGTGGGCAGATCGGGTCCTACCGGGGGTCATCCCCAGAGGCGACAGGGCCTCGGTCAACGGCCCGGTGCTCCCCAGGCTAGGGAGGCCACGACCGCTAGACCATGGATCGCGCCTGGGCTCGACCTCAAATCCACCTAAGCCATTAAGCCCTTTTGAATGAGCGATTTGAAACGCTCTATCAAGGACCTCAAAAGACTGGCCGGGGCGCTCGCGCGGACGATTCGGGGACGGATCGCGGCTCCCGCGGTCTCGACGGGTCCTGCGAGCGGGCTCGACTGCGCTAGACTAATTACCTGGGCTGACCACCTTCACGATGACCGAACCGCGATGAACGAGATCCCAGGCCACGTGCTCCGCTTCGCCAGCTTCGAGCTCGATGTCGAGCGCGAGGAGCTGCGCAAGCGCGGCTTGCAGATCAACTTGCAAGCGCAACCGCTGAAGGTGCTGGCTTTGCTCGCCAGCCGTTCGGGGGAAGTGATCTCGCGTGACGAGATCCGGCGCAGCGTTTGGGGAAACGACACCTTCGTCGACTTCGAGCAAGGCATCAACACCTGTATCCGTCAGATCCGCCTGGTGCTGGGCGACAACGCCACCACTCCGCGCTTTGTCGAGACCGTGCCGCGCAAAGGCTACCGGTTCCTGGCGCCGGTCGACCAACTGGCCGCCCCCCCTCGCGACGCAGGGACGGATCCCGCTGCAG
This sequence comes from Acidobacteriota bacterium, assembly GCA_039029035.1. Lineage (GTDB taxonomy): Bacteria > Acidobacteriota > Thermoanaerobaculia > Multivoradales > J023 > JAAELT01. The sequence continues at coordinate 3,657 of JBCCGX010000675.1, forward strand.
CGACGGATCCCGAGACGCCGGCGCCCGCAGCACCGGCCCCCGCCTGGCGCCGACGCGTCCTCGCCGCCGGCGTCGCCGGCCTGGCGACGGCGGCATTGGTCGCCGGCGCCATCGCGGTCCGCCGGGACGGCGCTCCGGTACAAACAGCCGCCGATGCGCGACGCAGCGCAGCGGCCCCCACGGCCGAAGCCGGCATGCTGGCTGTTCTGCCCTTTCGCGACTACAGCGCCGACCAAGCGGCAGACTACCTGGCCGACGGCCTGACCGAGGAGCTCATCACCGAGCTGGCGCGGCGCTACGGTGGCCGGCTCGGGGTCGTCGCCCGGACGTCGGTGATGAAGTTCAAGCAGAGCGACCTGGCGATCGACGAGATTGCCGCCGAGCTAGGCGCCCAATTCGTGCTGGAGGGCAGCATCCGACAGGCGGGCGAGCGCGTCCGGGTCACCGCCCAGCTGATCCGTGCCGCCGACCAGGGACATCTGTGGGCGGGCAACTACGACCGCCAGATGGCCGACCTGCTGGAGCTGCAAAGCGAAGTCAGCGCCAAGATCGGCCAGGCTCTGGCGCTCACCCTGCAGCTCTCCCCGTCGGAAGGCGCCGCCGCCGCGGCGACCCACCCGGAGGCTTACGACCACTACTTGCAGGGCCGCTACCTATTCAACAACCTCTTCACCAGCGACCTCAGGCCGCGCGAGGCCATTGCTGCGGCGCGCCAGCTTCTCGAGCGCGCGACCGAGCTCGACCCCGGCTTCGCCCCGGCCCAGGCCGAGCTCGCCCGCATCCACCGCCGCGAGCGGCCGACCCATGACGGCGCTTCGCGGACCCGCGAAGCGATCACCCGCGCCCTCGCCCTCGACGACTCTCTCGCCATCGCCCATCTGCTGCACGCCGAGCTGCGCTTCTACTACGACCTGGATCCGGAAGCGGCGCGGCAGTCGTTCGAGCGCGCGCTGGAGCTCAATCCTGCCTTCGCCGAGGCGCACCACGACTTCGCGGCGTATTTTTCGGTCAAAGGCCGGCACGACGAGGCTGTCGCCTCGGTCCAGCGCGCCCTGCGCCTCGATCCATTGTCACCCGGTGTCGCGGCGGATGTCGGCTGGTACTACTACTTCGGGGGCCGCTACGACGAGGCGATCGAGCATTCCCACCGTACCCTGGCCCTCGAGCCGGCCTACATCTGGGCAGAGGAATGCCTCCTGCTGTCACACCTCGCCAAAGGGGATCTGCCCGGCGCCGTGGCCATCGCGCGGGACGACTTGCGTAGTGTCGGCGCCTCCCCGGCCGACCTCGAGATCCTCGATGTCGACGATCCGGCCGAGGCGATACGCGCCTACTGGCAATTTCGTCTCGAGCGCTCGATGCGCATCGCTGAGCGGCACCCCGTCGCGCCGACCGAATTCGCCACCTCGTACATCGCCCTCGGCGAGAACGACAAAGCGCTCACCGCCCTGGAGCGAGCCTACGATGTGCGCGCCGGCTGGATCCTGCCCTTCCTTCCGGTCCACCCGTTCTTCGATCCCCTGCGCGGCGAGCCCCGATTCGACGCCCTGCTGGCGAAGATCGCCCAGGCGGGTTCCTAACGCTCAGCCAGCCGACCGCTGCTGCCGCTTTGCCTGCAGTTCCCGGTAGCGCTGACGGCGGCGCAGGCCTTCGCGGAGGGTAGGCCAGCCGACCAGGAGATTGAAAACGGCGAAGATCGCCAGGTAGAGCGCAAAAGTGGAGCTCGATGGCCTGCGGTAGAGCTCGGCCATGAAGTAGGAGTGCATCGCCGTCGCCGGGATCAGCCCGAGGGTCGAGGTGATGAAAAAACGCGGCGCGGTGACGCCGGCCAGGGCGGCGCCGTAGCTCACCACCGAAAAAGGAATAGGCAAGAAGCGCGTGTGCACCAGGGGCCAGAAGCCGCGGCGCTCGAAAATACGCTCGGCGCGGCGCAGACGTGGACCGGTGAGCTGCACGATGAGCTCACGCCCCAGGGCCTTGGCGACGAAGAAAGCCGACATTGCGCCGAGCACCAAGCCGAGGATGTTGTAGAACGCCCCGAGGATCGAGCCGAAGACGATCGCGCCGCCGATCACCAGCGGGGTCATCGGCGCGCCCAACGGCGCCAGGGTGAAGTAGGCAACGATCAAGGCGACGGCGGAA
>JBCCGX010000676.1:0-5793 GCA_039029035.1 Acidobacteriota bacterium
CTTCCAGGCCAAGGTGCGCCTGAAAGAAAAGTTGGCAGACCGAGCCACCGAATTCGATGGGTTATAGTGGATCGATGAGCGCCTCGGAAACCAGTCTGGCTGCGTCGCTTCGCCTGCTAGCGCAGACTGAGCAGCGCGCCAACGAGCCCCATCCTGACGCCGATGCGCTGCTCGACTATCATGCCGGCCGGCTGTCGGATCAGGATCGAGAGCGTGTACAAGAGCACCTAGTCGGCTGCGGGGCCTGCTCTGACGCAGTACTCGACATGGCAAGGTTCCCTACGTTGGAACCAACCGACCGCAGCCGAGCTATCTCCGACGAGGATCTGGCGACCGAGTGGCAAGCGATGCAACGTCGCCTGGAGCAACACAGACCTTCCGACGGCGTCCTGCCCTTCCCCGGCGACGCTTCTGACGCAAGCGCAGCTGGGCCGAGAAGTGCACCGGCATCGAGTCTTCCACAGACTCTGGCGGCGCTGTTCCTGGCCGCCTGCCTCGCGCTCACTTGGTGGATTCTCGCTCTGCGGCAGGAGATCGACACCCTGCGCAGCCCGCGGGTCAATCCAGCCTTCCGGAGCCTGTTCGCTACCGATCATTCCGGCTCGCGATCCGGAAACGCGACCGCCGAAGCTCCCCCAGGGCTGCCCGCCGGTCAAGAGCTCAATCTTGCCCTTGTTCATGTCGACGCCGAGCCGGCCAAGACGTATCGCGTGGAGTTGGAGAACGACGAGGGTGTCACGATTTGGCAGAACGACCAGTTGAGAGCACCTGCTGAGCGCCCATTTCGAATCAACTTCTCGGCCGACTTCCTGTCGCCGGGTCGTTACCTTCTCAAGCTTTATGATCCCGAGGCCCCTGAGCGACTCGTTTTGAATGAATATCCTTTTCTAGTCGATTGATCCAACTCGAAACGATGGTGCCCGCGACCGCCCCTCCCCGGTGGAGCGCGGGCGGTTTCGGGGGGGTTTTGATCAGCTGCCTGTTGCTGGGCTGCGACGGTCCACCTCACCCCACCGCGGGCAACCTCGAATCGAGCGCCGGGACAACCGAGGCGCCGACCCCGGCGATCGACACCGGCGTTCCGGCGGTCGCCGCTCTGTGTAGCGATACCGAAGGACGCGGCGCACACATTGCCTGTATCGACCACGCGTGGACGGCCGCTGAGCGACTCGAGCCCGGTCCAGGCAAAGTCGATCGGCTTAATGAAATCGGCATCGCTCTACGCAAAGTAGGCCAGTACGCCAAGGCTCTCGAGGTCTACGACGAGGCCGCTGAGCTGGCAGAAGCACTCCACTACCCAGTCGGGCGCGCCGACGCATTCAACAATGCCGGCTTGGTCCACCGACACCGCGGTGAACCTCAGCGGGCTCTCGACCTCTATGCCGAAGCCCTCGTAACCTGGGAGGCGTTGGGTGACGCCGAGGCCGAAGCCAGGACCCTGCACAACATGGGCATCGTCTACAGCCGCCTGGATTCACTCGACGATGCGGTCCTCTATCTCGAACGGTCTCTGCAGGGTCAGGCTGCGGTCCAAGACCGGGCGACGACCCTGATCGAGATCGGCTCGATCCACTTTCGGCAAACAGACCTTCGTGCAGCCGAGAGGGTCTTCCAACAGGCGCTCTCCGCGTTGACAGGGCCCCAGGATCGAATCGACCGAGCCGCCGCCCTGGACGGCCTCGCCTCTGTCTTTTGGGCCTCGGGACGAACCGACGAGGCGCTAACGGCCTACGACCAAGCGCTGCAGATCTATCGCCACAACGGCATGGCACCCTACGAAGGTGACGTGCTGGCCAACATCGGCCGCCTCTACGAGAGCCTTGGCCAGCTAAAGGAAGCCTTGCGGCTCAGTCGCCAAGCCATCGAACGATTCGATCTCGGCGGGGTTCGAGACGGCAAAGCCCATGCGCTCTATATCTGTGCTCTTGCCGAGCAGCAGCGAGCCAACCTCGGTGCAGCGCGCCGTCTGATGGAAGAGGTCTTGGAGATTGTCGAGACCTTCCGTGCCACCCCCCACCGACGCTCACAGTTCTTCGCCACCCGTCACGTTTACTACGAGCTCTATATCGACCTCTTGATGCAATTGCACGAGCAACAACCCGAGGCGGGCTACGACAGGCTTGCCTTCGGTGCCCTGGAGCGCAGCCGCGCCCGCGGCTTTCTGGCGGAGCTCAGCGAAGAACGGACGCCGTTCTTCCAAGCGCTCGAGCCAGCTCTGATCCGACAACGCGAGCAGCTCCGCCAAGCGATCAACGCGGCCCATCGCCAGCAGAACCCGCTCGACCGCACCGACGCGGCGGCGCAAGACATGCCAGCTCGTGAGCAGGAGCTGCGAGCGCTCATGCTGCAGTGGGACACGCTGCAGAGCGAGATCGAGCGCTCCGATCCGAGCTATGAACGCCAGGTACCACCCGAGATCCTCTCGCTGGAGCAAACTCAACAACGTCTGCTCGACGACGAGATCCATCTCCTGGCCTATTCTCTCGGAGCCCAGCGCAGCTACCTCTTTTCGATCAGCGTCAACGGGCTCGAGACCTTCGTTCTCCCAAGGCGAGAACGAGTCGAGGCGCTCGCTGTGCGCACCTACCGGCTCCTCGGGGAAAAGCACCTGGAAGAAACCGACGGCCTCCTGCGCGCCACCGCAGCCCAACTCAGCAATCTCCTACTCGGCCCGGTCGCTTCGAAGCTCACGACGCAGCACCTGATGATCATCCCTGACGGCGGGTTGCAGTATCTACCCTTCGGCGCCCTACCCAAGCCCCAGCGCACTGCGGGCAACGAGCGCTACTGGCAGGCCAGCGTCGACCAGCCGGAGCTGTTGCTGGTCGACCACTTGGTCACCCACATTCCTTCAGCTTCCGCAGCAGTCCGGATCGAAGAGTCCTTTGTCGACCGGTCACCGGCAGAGAAAGAGCTGGCAGTCTTTGCCGACCCGGTGCTCGAGGTCTCCGATCCGCGGCTGTCTCAGCCGATGCCGACCGCGCCCGACGAGGGCGACACCCAGCCGAGGACTGAGATCGAGCTCTTGGCCGAATCCATCGGTTTGCAACGTTTCGAACGCCTGCCCTTCACCGCCAGGGAAGCCGCATCGATTCTCGCCCTGGTGCCCACTCGAGGCGCCTCGGCCAAGATGGGATTCGAGGCCAACAGACAAGCTGTGCTCGACGAGGATCTCAGTCAATATCGCATACTCCACTTCGCCACCCACGGTGTCTTACACACCACACACCCGGAGCTGTCTGGGATCGTCTTGTCGAGCTTCGATCCTCGAGGCCGTCACCGCGACCCCTTGCTGCGGGTCTACGAAATCTATGATCTCGATCTGACCGCCGATCTGGTGGTGCTCAGTGCTTGTCGCACCGCTCTGGGCCCCGAGCTTCGCGGAGAAGGCCTGATCGGACTGACGCGCGGCTTCCTGCATGCCGGGGCGGCTCGCGTTCTTGTCAGCTTATGGAACGTCGACGACGCGGCGACTGCCATCTTGATGGAAAGGTTTTACAGCAACCTTCTAAGCCACGAGCTGGCGCCAGCGGCTGCCTTGCGGCAGGCCCAAATCTCGATGCTCGACGAACAACGCTGGAAAGCAGCGTACTTTTGGGCTGGATTTATCTTGCAGGGAAAAGTCCACTAAGTATCGATCGTCCACGACTCGTCCAACAATTCCATCCTGGCCGTGTCTATAGGTCCGGAGCGCGGGAGAAGACCGGGCACCGGCCGGGCATCACGCCAAGCTCCGGTATTCGACCACGTGCGTCGAGCTCTCCACGCCACCCCGAACCTCGCCGCAAGGAGGAATTGATGGAAGTGAAGACGAACCTTCAGGACACGGACGGCACCGACATCGAGCGCCAACACCGAGTGCAAGATAAAGACGTGCCGCCTAAATCTGGTTTTACGATCAATGCTGACGGAGACGGTGCACTGGCAACAGGGACCGACGAGCCTGACTGACACCTTCTAGCGATGGGCTCGTAGTGTTGGCTACGAGCTCATCGCCAAGGACGAAGACGATGTCTCGCATACTCTCCAGCGGCATCGATGGCTCGACGGGTGCCTATCTCTTCCCCGAGATGGACCTCGCCCACTTCGCCTCGGCAACGCGAGGCCAAGCCCTCGATCAGCCTGAGCCGCGGGCCCTGCAATCACGCTTCGACGACCGCGATCTGGCCGACGCCGGTTGGGGGATCATCTTCCCTGAAGGCGCCGATCCGGCGCTACGAGAAAACCTTTCGAGCCTCATCCACTGTCGGCGTGAGCGAGCGACGCGACGGGATGCCCGACGTTTCCGCGAGCTGACCTATCTTCCCGGCGAGACCAAGCTTAAATTCCTACGCCGCAACGGCTCGGGTCCAGGCCCGGTCGACCCACGCAAGCTACCGTTCTACCTGCTGCTCGTTGGCAGTCCGGAGCAAATCCCCTTCGATCTGCAATACGCCCTCGGCGTGCAGCACGCTGTTGGCCGCCTATGCTTCGATGATCTCGAGGCGTATGCAGGCTATGCCGACAGCGTCGTGAGCTACGAGACCGGCCCTAGCCGGCCGGCTCGACGCGCTACGTTCTTTGCCCCCTCACACGCTGACGACCCCGCCACCGGGCTGAGTACCAAGTACCTGGTCGAGCCACTGCTAGCCGAGGTTGCGGACGCATCGCCCGATTGGCTCCTGGACTGGGTGGTGCGCGAGAGGGCCACCAAGACGCACCTCCAAGAGCTGCTCGGCGGCTCACAAACGCCGGATCTGCTCTTCACCGCCGGCCATGCGGTAGGCTTCGGCAACGGCAACCACCGTCAGCGCCCCCACCAGGGTGCCCTGCTCTGCGCCGACTGGCCGGGTCCGCGGCAATGGCGCGGCCGGATTCCGCCGGATCACTACTTCGCCGCCGACGACGTCGCCGAGAAGCAGCTCGGTGGCCTGGTCAGCTTCCACTTCGCCTGCTACAGCGCCGGCACCCCGAAGCTCGATTCGTTTCCTCGAGGCGGGCAGCGCCGAGGCAAGGCCATCGCACCGGAGGCGTTCGTTGCGCGCTTGCCCCAGACACTGACCGCCCGCGGCGCCCTGGCGGTGATCGGCCATGTGGACCGTGCCTGGGAACCGTCGTTCGTATGGACCGAAAAGCCCGGAGATGCCGAACCCACAAGCCAAATCCAGGTCTTCGCCGACGCCCTCTTCGACATCATGCAAGGCGCTCCGGTCGGCCTCGCTTTGACGCACTTCGGCCGCCGCTACGCCGAAATCGCCAGTGAGCTCCTCTTCGGCCCATCGGCGATTCCCGGTACCGATCTCGACGATCCGGACCAGGCACTGTTGTGGACGGCCTGCAACGACGCCCGTAGCTATGTCGTAGCAGGCGATCCCGCAGTTCGATTGCGAAGGGATTGAGACATGCAGCTCACCCAACCCCTGCACGCGCTGCTGATCGGCATCGACGCTTACTCGCCCTCGGGCAGCCCGATCGACGATCCAGACGACGGGGCACCGACGATCTACAGCGACCTCTACGGCAGCGTCCGCGACGTTCAACGGATGAGTTTGTTCTTGCGTGACGAACTGGGCGTGCCGCCGTCGTGCATCCACACGCTTACGGCGCCTCTGACCGAAAGCACAGCGCCTGAGGAGCGACCCCGAGAGCTGCCGACCTATGAAGGGATACTGGCCGCTTGGCGGCGCCTGAGCGATCGCGCCCGGGCAGGTGACCAGGTCCTGGTGCACTATTCCGGCCACGGCGGACGGGTTCCGACGATTGCCCCGACGATCAAGCCGAACGGTCTCGACGAAACGCTGGTCCCATGCAACA
>JBCCGX010000677.1:0-5789 GCA_039029035.1 Acidobacteriota bacterium
CTCAACGAAGTCGTGAATACCGGTTCGTTCATTGCCACGGTGGACGAGATCTCCCTGTCTTATCAGGACTACTTCGTGACGTTCGAGTTCTCTGTCCTCGACTACACGAAACCGCGGGAGAATCGGTATGCCTTTCAATTGAAAGGTTTTGACGAAGAATGGGTCAATAGTGGAACGCGGCGCTCGGCGACCTACACTAGCTTGCCGGCAGGCCACTACGAGCTACGGGTCAAGGGCGCCAACAGCTCTGGCGTCTGGAGCGAAGACAATCTGGCAATCGGCGTGCACGTCGCGCCGCCGTTCTGGGGGACGATCTGGTTCCGCCTGGCGAGTGTCTTTGCTGTTTCGGGCATGGTGCTTGCCGTTTATCAACTCAGGACCCGAGATATTCAGAAGAGAAATCAGCAGCTCGAAGCCGCCAATGCGCAATTGAACGAAGAGATTAACCGGCGCGCCGCGGTGGAGCGCGAGAACCAGAGGGTCATTGCCGAGATCCAGGAGCGCAACGCGGAGATGGAGCGTTTCACCTACACCGTCTCGCACGATCTCAAGAGTCCCCTGATCACTATCCAGGCCTTCTTGGGGCTGGTGGAGCGAGAGGCCGACTCGGGTGAGCTCGACCGCATGAAGCACGATATGGGACGGATTCGACGCGCAGCAGGGAAAATGAACCAGCTGCTCGACGAGTTACTGGATCTGTCGCGGGTCGGCCGGGTCGACAACCAGCGGGAGCGGGTCAGCATGACCGAGCTGGCGCAGGAGGCCTTGAGCTTGACCACCGGGCGGATCCGCGGGGCGGGGGCAAGGGTCGAGATCGCCTCCGATCTGCCGCAAGTTGTGGTCGACCGACCGCGCCTGGTGGAAGTCTTGCAAGACTTGATCGACAACGCCGTCAAGTACACCGACGCCGAAGCGCCGCGCGTCGAGGTCGGTTGCCGACCGAACGGAGACGAAGTGGTCTTTTTCGTCCGCGACAACGGTATCGGCATCGAGCCACGGTACCAGGAGAAGATCTTCGGACTCTTCGAGCAGTTGAATCCAAGTGGTGAGGGGACTGGCATCGGCCTGGCCTTGGTTCACCGCATCATCAAGGTCCACGGTGGACGGATCTGGGTCGATTCGGAAGGCCAGGGAAAGGGCTCGACTTTCTACTTCACGCTGCCCGAAGTGGCTGTTTAGCTACCCTGCGGTACTCTTTGCCCCTATCGCAACATGGTCGAATCTGCCGTCGAGCCTGACCAAGCCGAGGTGTTGCCGGACTCGAACCCGTCGGTGAAGATGGCGCTGTTGCCGCCGATCTGGAGGAACTTGGCGACGGACGGCACGCCGTCCTGACTCATCAGAAACACCATGTAGAAGCTCGGCGGTAAGAGATTCGGGTTGTTGGGCAGGGTGAAGCGGGCGGTGCTGCCGTCGTTCGAATCGAAGCTGATCGGCAGGCTGATTTGGTTGTAGCTGAAAGAGTGGGTCTGGCTGCCTGTGCGGTGGATCACTGCATGGGAGACGGCAACGGTGGCGGAGTAGCTCATGGCGATCTGCTGGCCGTAGGTCGCGGCCTGGGGCAGCGAGTCGATCACCGGTCGCGGGGTCTTGAAAAGGTAGTAGGGGTTCCAGATCTCGAACTGAGCCGATTCACCGAACACACCAGGCCCTCCGTGGCCTTCACCGCCCGAGACGATCACCCGTGCGTCGGCGGTTAGGAGAGTGGTGGAGTGGTAGCCGCGCTCGATCTGGTGCGGTGCCATGTCGGTCCAGGTATTGGCCGTCGGGTCGTAGAGCTCCGGTGTCGTCGAGCGGCTGCCGCTGCCTTCGTCGCCACCGAGGACCAGGACGTTACCGTCCGGCAGGACGATAGCGTCGATGAAGGCGCGCACCGATTGCATGCTGGCGACGGTCTGCCATTGCGGCGACGGTTGGGTCAGGTCGATGACTTCGGCACTCGAGAAGTAGTCGATCTTGTCTTCGCCACCGACGATTAGGATGCGGCCGTCCTGCAGCCGCACCGACGAGCCGTTGCCACGCGGCCGGCCGAGGTTCGTATTGCCGACGAGGGTCCAGGTCCCGGCCACCGGATCGTAGAAGTAAGTCTCCGGCAAGTGGCTGGATTGGAAGAGCCTGCCATCCGGCAGGAGATGCAGCCGGTTGTAGGCCTCGGTGTACTGTTCAGGGATGTTCTGGCCGCCGGCCATCATCCATTGGTTGGTGGCCGGGTCGTAGAATTCGATGGTGTTGTCGGGCTCGTTGGCTGCTGCGGCCGAGCTCTGACCGCCGAAGGCCCAGACGGTGCCGTCGCCGAGCTCGACGGCGGAGGGATACCAACGAACGCGGTTCATGCTGGCGACTTCAGTCCAGGTTTCGCTGGAGTAGTCGAAGGTACCCGCCTTGTCGAGGGCCGCATCGTTGACGTCCTCACCTCCCATGAACAGCAGTTTGCCGTCTGATAGGAGGGAGTGCCCGCCACAAAAATAGTTCGCCGGCACGGTGAGATACTGCGCTCCGGCAGGGTTGTTGGGGTCGAAGACGACCGAGTCCGTGACCCCTTGCGGATTCAGCCGATGCGGCAAGTAGAGAACCTTGCCGGAGGGCAGGACCGCGCCGTGAACCCCGTCGACTTCGAGTTGCACGGGAGCCTCCCAGGTGCCGATGACGCCGCTCTGGGACAATGCCGGTGCACCGAGAAGTAGCGAGACCACGACGATTGCAATCAGCGAGCGGTTCATTTTCGAGCTCCCTTCGATGGATGTCAGCGGCTAGGGAGCTCCAATCTAGTGAACCCGGGATGAAGAGGTCCTGTCTGCCAGATGACAAGAATTTCATCCAGTGGATGGCTAAAATGTGCTGCGGGTCGCTCGATTTGAGAACCATCCCGTTCAGCAAGGAGGTCGGACGTTGGGTTGCATGTTTCTGGGCGCGGCGTTGGTCTCGTTCGTGGTGGCTTTCGGTGCCGGAATCATAGGTTTTCTGTTCTGGTACCGGGTGCGCCAGAAGAGTTGGCGCGCCTGGTTGATCTACCTCGGCTTGGCAGCGACGGGAATGGTTCTGCTCTTGTTAGTCGGCTGGCAGTTCCTCGAGGCGGGGGAGAGCCATGGAGCGCCAACGGAGGAGGACTACCACGCCGTGTTGATCGGTATGGCCTTCTTCGGCGCGGCGCCGGGTCTGGGATTGCTGGTCGCCGGTTTGTTCGCGCCCAAAGCCAAGCCTTCGAAGGCTGCCTGATCGGCTCTGGGAGGCGTGTGTTCACTGGCGGACACCCAAACGGTGCGCCAGCGAGCCGAACCGCGGGATTCCGCCAAAGGCGGGCGCGGCATGGGCCTTGCGAAGGGTGAAGGCGAAAACGATTCCACCTCGGAGGACCCGAGCCATGATCGAGCTACCCGTCACCCTGATCCTGCTGTTTTCGATCGCTACACCGGCGGAAGGCGCGCCGGCCTCTGCCTCGCTCACGGTTCATCTCGACTGTCTGAAGACGCGCGAGGGTGTCGTCCGCATCGCGCTCTTCGATTCGGCCGACACCCACTTGAAAGAGTCGGTCGATTCAGCTTCGGTGAGCGCGGGGCAGGGTAGTGTCCACTGGCAGTCGAGCGATTTGCCGGCAGGGGAGTACAGCCTGGCGATCTACCACGACGTCAATGACAACGGCAGGCTCGACAAGAACTTCCTCGGCCTGCCGAAAGAGCCCTACGGCTTCTCGAACAACTTGCGCGCCCGCTTCGGGCCACCGAAGTGGGCCAAAGGCAAGCTCACCGTTGCCGGGGCGACGGAGACCCGAGTCTGCGTCGAGTAGGTGTACCCGGCCGCCCACTGCGTGGTGCTCAGGGCGGATTGTCGAGCACCAGTAGCTTCGCCCATATTGCTGAGGGGCGATTCACCAGTTCGTCGTGGAGCTGGCTGAGGCGCGAGACCGAGGCACCGGGGAGCGACGACGACTGCAAACCACCGACGCCTCGTAGGATCTCCCGAGGCTCCGTTGCGGCATGTTCGATCGGCCGATTACGCCGCGCCGGTTGCTGCCTTTCGCGTAGGCGCTCGAGCTCCGGCAGGGCGTTCCGAGAGCCGACGATCAGAAATCGTTCCTTGCCACCGGCGCTGGTCACCTCCCAGCTCTGGGGCTGGCCTGCGAGCTGGCCCGGTAGACGATGGACGCCCGGTGTCAGGGGGTTGGCTGGCACGAGCTCGGGTAGCGGAAAGAGCACGAAGAGATGCCCCTCGTCATCCTCGTTGAAGACGTAGACATGGGTCGACTCTTCGACCTGCACACGCAGCGCCAGGTGGTCGCCCGGCCGCACCGTGGTGCCGTCGGTGAGGTGCATTGCCGTATCGCCGCGTTCATTCCACAGGTCGGCTTGAAACGGAGCGGCCAGAGGAGCGTCCGTGACCTGAGGCCAGGGTCCCAAGAGAAGGGCTCCGGCCAGCAACATGGCGAGCGTGGCGGCGAGGGCCGCCAGCTGCCACCCGCGCCGGCTCGTTGCCCTCCTGGGCGCCGCGGCCTCCGTCTGGCTGGTGAGCAGCCGGCTTTCCGCGTCGCCCGCTGATGCCGGCCGGTTTGCCGGCGCCTCGGCGAGCAGAGCGTCGATCGTCTCGACCAAGCCACTGGATAGATCGGGCCGCAGTGCTCTGAGATCCGAAGCCTCGACCTCGGAGGGGTGCCGGCCGGTCGCCAGGCGCCACAGCAGGGCTCCCAGGGCGAAGAGGTCCGAGCTCGCTGTTGTAGGGCTGCCGGCAGCGATCTCCGGCGCCAGGTAGGACGGCGTTCCCTGGGACAAGATCGGCAGCGCCTCGGCCGTCGCCCGCGCGGCGCCGAAGTCGACCAGCACCAACTGGCCGTGCTCGCCGCGGACGACGTTGCTAGGCTTGACATCGCCGTGGACCAGACCGGCGCCGTGCACGGCGGCCAGGGCCCGGCACAGCTCACAACCCACGGCCACCAACTCGCTGGCTCCCAAGGGGCCGTCCCTCTCGAGCCGATGCTCCAGGGTCTTACCGGTCAGAAGATCGGTCCAGATCCCTGCCCGGCCATTGTGCACCGCGGCACCGAAGATCGTCAGCACGTTCGGGTGCCGGACGCTGGCCAATCGCTTGGCTTCAGCCAGCCAGGAACGCAGCAGCGAGCCTTCGCTGCGACTCAGCTTGAGCGCCACCTGGCGCCCGACCTGCGGGTCCCAGGCGCGAAAGACTTCGCCGAACTGCCCTTCTCCCAGCTTCTCCAAGGCCTCGAGCGGCCCCCAGCGGAAGAGCACGTCGCAGTGCTCCTCCCGGTGGTGCTCCTCCCGGCGATCCTGGGCGGCGCTGAAAGCCGAGGCGACCCTCGAGAGGGTTTTCAGACCCTCGAGCCCCCTGACCTCGCCGGTCTGCTCTTCACCCTCCCAGTCGACATCCGCACCATCGCTGACCGAGCCAGCGAGGTCGACGAGGCGATCCACAGGATCCGTCATCGATCCATCGCCTGGGCCATGCGGGCGAGAGCTCGCGAGACGATCATCCGGGCTCCGTTCGCCGTCGGGCAAGCGACGGCTTCGGCGATGCGGGCATAGTCATAGCCGAACTCGACCCGCAGCAGGACGGCTTCTCGCTGCCGGGGCTCGAGGGTCGCGAGGGCTTGCTCGTAACGTTCCATGGCCTGCCGCCCGATCGCCCGTTCCACCGCCGAGGGACCCGAATCCGCGACCTCCCGGTCGACCGGGTCGTGGGGCGGACGTCGTCCTGAGCGGCGAATCTCGTCACGCACCGCGTTGAGCATGATTTGGCGGAGATAGGCCAGAAACGCACCTTCGCCGCGAGGGTCGAATCGC
>JBCCGX010000678.1:0-5781 GCA_039029035.1 Acidobacteriota bacterium
GTTGTAATAGCCCTCAGGAGCCAGCTCTCGCTGCCAAGTGGGGAGGTCCTCAGGCGGCGTGTGCCAGCGGATCCCGCCGTCGAAGGCCTCGGCGGTCTGGGTGAGGTGATCGAGGATCAGGTCGAGCGCCTGTCGCGCTCCGGCGCGATGGCGACCTTCGAGACAGGCAATACCGTAGCCAGTCAGACCGTGCAAGAGATCGTACTCGAAGGTCCCGTCGGAGTGCTGCAAGGAGTGCATGAGGAGCTCTTCGATATCGCTCGTTTCGGGTTCGTCTTCAGCTTCGAACAGGCGGCCGGCGAGGTGGTCGTAGGTCCACGACACGCCCAACAGGCCCTCCCATAGACTGAAAGCCCAGCGTCTTCGGGCGGCGGATTCCAGGGCCATCTCCAGATAGTCGCAGGCCTGCTCCGCCATGGCTTCGTCGTCTTTCGCCTCGGCCAGGTAGGCGCAGAACAGCGCCTTGCCGGCGGCGCCATTCGCCAGAGACCACTCGGCTGGCCCGGCGATCGCCTCGGTCGCTTGCTCTGCCGGACCGAGATCTTTGTAGATGGCGAGGATAGCCTTCCAGGCCAGATCGGCCAGCTCGCCTTCCAGAATCGGTTGCCACGTCGCTTGCATCGATGATCTCCTCGGTGACCGGGGCGCGCGGCTTGTCGACGCCCTCCTCAGGATACGCGATCCGGTCGCCCGAGAGTCCCTGCACAGCCAGTGAGTGGGACGACCAGCAGCCTCTTGGAGACGAAAAGGCTTGACGGAATTGCAACGGTAAGTTTATTCTTACCGTTAGTGATGAGTTACGAAAAGATCCTCACTGCGCTGGCCGATCCGACTCGACGAGAGATCTTCGAGCGCCTCCGTCAAGCGCCACAACCCGTTGGCAAGCTGGCAGCGGGGCTACCGGTCAGCCGTCCAGCGGTGTCACAGCACCTGAAGGCTTTGAAGCAAGCGGGTTTGGTGACCGAAACTCGGCAGGGCACCCGACGCTTCTACCGAGTCGATCCGCGAGGCCTCGAGCCTTTGCGGCGCTACCTGAACGATTTCTGGGGCGACGTTCTGACGTCGTTTCAGGCTGAAGCTGAAAACGAACAAGGAGATTCCAATGACGAGCCAGGCAGCTGAAGTCTCGCTTCCGCCGGTCCGGCAGGCGATCGAAGTCCGCCGATCCACAGCCGACGCCTTCCGTATCTTCACCGAGGGCATCGGCAGTTGGTGGCCGCTGGCGACCCACTCGGTAGGCGGTGCCGAATCTCGGTGCGTCTTCGAGAGCGGCCTAGGGGGTGCGATCTACGAGGAGACTGCCAACGGGGAGCGCCATGCCTGGGGCACCGTACGCCTCTGGGAACCGCCGGCGCGAGTGTGCTTCACCTGGCATCCCGGCCGCGGCGCCGAAACAGCGCAAGAAGTCGAGCTGACCTTCACCGAGAATGACGGCCGAACCCGGGTCGAACTGGTCCACCGCGGCTGGGAAGTCCTCGGCCCCGAGGCCGAGAAGACCCGCGCCGGTTACGAGACCGGCTGGGCCAAGGTCTTCGGCGAGCACTATTTCAACGGCTGTGAAGGCACTTGACTCGCTGATTTTCGCCCGACTTGCGACCGATAGTCGGTCCTGTTGATGGGCTGCGCCGGGCTGCGGAACTCGCTTGACCGGCCTCGAGTTGCGTAAGACTCGGTAATCTAGCGGTTGACGAGAACCTGATTGTCTGCACGCTCGAACAGTCCTCGCCCTTGCTCTCTCCATCAACAGGACCTGCCACAGGTCGCCCGATACCACAGGCTTCGGCGGTCGAAAATCCCGTTTCGAGATGGGATCGGCCGATCTACACCCCGGGCAGCGACAGATTGTGCTCCGCCGCCGCGTCGACCACTTCCTGGTGCTCGCGGATCTGGTAGAGGAAGCTGTGGCGCAGCTCCGGCGCCAGGAACGCGGTCTTGCGCATCAGCTCTCGGTAGGCACGGCGCAGGTACTTGAGCGGCTCGCGCTTGGTGATGCCGATCTTGCGCTGCATCAGCCAATCGAAAGCACGGTAGAGGCGGAAGTAGAGCATCTCGCCGGCCGGTGGGTAGGGCAGATCCTTGAGCAGGATCTCGAGCGACTCGCTGTGGTTGACGATAGCCTCTTTGTCGCCGCGCTGGAGGGCGAGCTCCAGGAGCCAGGAGCTGTCGATGGCCGCCGCGGTGCGATCGTCGTGCTGGCGATGGATACGCTGTGCCTCGGCCAGGTGCAGGCGCGCGTCGCTCTCCTGTCGCTGCTGTAGAAGAATGCGACCGAGGAGTTGTTCGGCATCGCCGAGCAGCGATGTCTCCGGCACCAGGCTGAGCTGGAAGTGGGCTTGGCGGGCCTCTTTGAGCGCCTTCGCAGTTTTCCCCAGGTTGAGCTGGTTGGCCGCCAGGTCGAGACGAGCGATGGCTTCGCCGACCACGTCGTCGCGGCCGTTGCGGGCTTCGAAAGCCCGCCGCAGAAGTTTCGCCGCCTCGGTGTGGTTGCCGAGATGACCGAGCGCACGTCCCGAGCCGAGATGGGCGAAGCCGAGCTCTTCGGGATCGCCGCCGTGCTTGGAAATGACCTCCTGCGCTTCGCGGTAGTAACGCAGGGCCTTGGAGTAGTCTCCGATGGCCATCACCACGGCGCCCAGGGCCGTCAGAGAAGCGCCCAAGGGCTTGAAGAGCTGTTTCTCCCGCCGGACCTCCACCGCCTTCTGGTGGTGCTCCATCGCTTCCTCGAGGCGCATCTCGCGCAGGGCGATGTTGCCCAGGTGGAAGTGGCAGGTGGCGCCGATCGAAGTGAGGTCGTTGCGATCGACGACTTCGAGCAGGCTTTCGAACACTTCTCGCGCCTCGGTCAGCCGGTCGGTCCGCTTGAGCAGATCACCGAGGCGGACAAAGAGCATCGCTCGCTCGTTTTCTCGGCTGGCTTCGGAGGATGCGGCGAGGGCTCGGCGGAGAGCCTTTTCCGCGTCGTTGAAGCGGCCACGCTCCTGATCGTGTTCGGCCTTCAAAGTCAGCAGGGCGATCTGCCGTTTGGGCTGGCCGGAGCTGAGCAAGATGGCGCGATCGAGCTCGTCTTCGAGCTCGCCGAGCTGGCCCAGTCGTCGACCCAGGGGCAGCATCGACCACAGGATGTCGAGCTCTTCCGTCTGCTGCCCGCCCCGCGAGCGGCTCTGACGGTACTCCCGGACCAGAGCTTCGAAAAGCTCGGCGCGGGTGGCCTGGTTGCCGGAGTCGCGGCTCAGGTCGAGTAGCGAGGGCAAGGCCTCGGGAGTGCCTGCGAGGAGACGGTAGGTTGCCCAGCCCTTCTCGGGGTTCTTGGGTTCCTTGGCGATCACCAGGCCGAGAGCCCGGCGCAAGGAGCTCGCGGCCTCGAAGGTCACTGTACCGGCCAGGGCTCGGGCATAGGCCGGGCATTGGTAGACCAGACCGCGGCCCCAGGGCGAATCGGCCCAGCGCAGCAGGTCGGCAGCGAGCAGGGGCTCGAACCAGCCGTCTGCCGGCCGGACATCGAAGCGAGCGCAGGTGAGCTCCAAGTGACTCGGGGTGATCGCCTGCCCAGCAAGGGCCAGAATGCGCCAGGGCAGCGGTTCGCCGAAGCGTTGGATCTCGGCTTCGACGTGGCGCACCAGGCGATGCGACGGCTTGTACTCGACGTCGTCGCTGCCGTCGTAGAAGAAGCTGCCGTAGACCTGCCGGATCAGGCCGCGATGCACCAGGCCGACGAGACCCTCCTCCAGGGCGAGAGGGAAGCCGGCGGCGGCAACCAGCCAGCGGGCTTCGATGTCGGGATCCAGTGCCAGGCCTTCGATCAGCTCGCGGGCATGGGCCGCGCCTTCGGCCTCGTCCATCACCGGGATCTCGATCTGCGGCAACTCGGCGAAGGGGTCTTCGCCCGACATGCCGTTACGGCGGATAAGGATCAGATGACAGGGCACCGGCTGGGTCGCCAGGTGGGCCAGGAGCTCGAAGTCTTCGCGCCCAGCAATCTGCACGTCGTCAAAGACGACCCACAGCGGCCCGTTGATTTCCCGCACCGCGGCTTCCATCCACTCGATGAGGGACTCCGCCGTTTGGGCCGGCGGCGCTTCGGCGAGCAGCTCCAGAGCTGCGGCGGGTACGGCGCGCGGCACCAGGCGGTGCAGCTGTTCGGCCAGCCGGGTCGCCAGGATCGGTTGGCTACTGAGAACACGGCCGATATCGAGCCAGATCTTGGGGCCTTGGCGGGGCGCCAGGTGATGCCATACGGCGTGGGTCTTGCCCACTCCGAGCGGGCCTTTGATCAGGTAGGCACCGGGCTCCTCCATGGCTGCGAGCGCCGCCGCCGTCGTCGGACGCTCCACCATCACCTTGCGGCCGAGGAGCTTCGGATTGTGCCAAGGCAAGGCGTGCTGTTTCGGGCCACGCAGCTGGAACAGCGGCACGCGCCGGCCCGAAGGGCCGGCATAGAGGTCCATCTTCTCCAGGTCGTAGCGGCCATGCAGCCAGCTCGCCGCATAGCCGGTCGTGATGATCTGCCGCTGCGGCAGATGCGGCCGGCGTCGATCGAGATCTTCGATCAGGGCATCGCGCATCAGCACGATCGCCTCGCCGTGCTGAATCACTTCGGCCGGCAGGATCAGGAGGCCTGGGACATCCTCACCGGTGGGGCCGGAGCCCAGACGGGAGAGCCAGGCGAGGCTCGAGAGGACCGCCGTATCGAAGACTGTGCCTCGCCCGTCGATCGGCCGGAAGGCGTAGAGCCGCTCGTCGAGCTTGATGACGCCGGGCAGCGAAAACAGCTCGTCAGCCAGGCTCCGAGCTCTGCGGTCACTGCCTTCACCCGGCCAAAAACGCAGCAGCGCGACGGGCAGCTTCAAGCTAGGCAGCGAAAGGCGGGCCTCTGGCATTTCAGACGGGACTCCAACGAAATAAAGAATCTATACAGAAAGAGCTTATCAAGCCGGTGGCTGTACGAGCGATCTCGGCGTCGAGCCGGCGGTCCCCAGGCCGGGCAGACGACAGACATCACGCAATCTGTTATAATACGAAAGGTTGGTCTCGCCGCGCCAGCTTCCCACCCCCATCCCAAAGATCAAGAGATGCGTGCCCGCACCAAGGGGCTCCCACCGCATCGATGGAGGATATTGGCCCATGAAACGACGTTTGGATACCCACCTCTACTACTTCACCGTTGAGGACGAGAGTGTTCTCGGCGAGGTTTTCCCGAAATTCGAAGACGACACCTATGCCATCGCCTACAAGGTGGCCGGAGCCGAGGACGTCTTCGTCACCACGGCGGAAACGAAAGACGCCATGGATCGGCACGACGTGCCGTACAACTATCTGGCGGAAGAAGACGGCATCCGGCTCTCGGTTCACCATTCGGCCTTGTCGACCGAAGAGCTGGGCGAATTCGACGATTCCCTCAAAGCCCTGGCCTTGGCCTATCGCGCCATCGGCATGGTGTGCGTGGGAGTCAACGGCAACTCGAAGCCGGACTTCTCCGATGGCGTCAAGCACTACTCCTACTTCACCGCCCCGGCCGGCCACACCTTCCTCTGGCGCCTGTTCACCGAGCGTGACGAGGCGATCCAGTACATGGGTGAGCGCTTCCCCGGCGACGAAGCGGCCGCCGAGTGGGCCGAGACGCTGCCCTTGGCTTCGTCGACGGAGTTGGTCGGCTATCACTGAGTGGTCGAACGGTTTCGGCGGCGCCACTCCGGCGGGCGAGACCTACTCCGTCTCGGAGCTCACAGAAGAGATCCACGACGTCATCAGCGATTCGTTTCCCGGCGTTTGGGTCGTTGGCGA
>JBCCGX010000679.1:0-5775 GCA_039029035.1 Acidobacteriota bacterium
ATCGAGGCGGCCAGAACCGCCGCGGCGCCGGTCCGCAGAGCCGCCGCCAGATGCTCGGGTTTGCCGGCACCGCCCGAGGCGATCACCGGCACGCTGACCCGGCGGCAAACCTCTTCGAGCAGCGGCAGATCGTAACCGTCCTGGGTGCCGTCGCTATCGATCGAAGTCAAGAGAATCTCGCCGGCGCCACGCTCCACGCCCTCAACAATCCACTCCACGGCGTCGCGGCCACGCGGCCGGCGCCCGCCATGCGTCACCACTTCCCAGCCATCAGCCCGTCGATCCGCATCGACCGAGAGCACCACACATTGACTGCCGAAACGACGCGCCAGATCGTCGATCAGCTCCGGCGTATCGAGGGGTGAGCTGTTGAGTGCCACTTTGTCGGCTCCGGCGTGGAGCAACTTCGCGGCATCCTCCACCCGGCGCACCCCCCCGCCGACGCTGAGTGGGATGAAAACCTGCTCGGCCGTCCGCCGAATCCAATCGCGATCCGCGTCGCGCCCCTCGGGCGAAGCGGTGATGTCGAGAAAGACGATCTCGTCAGCCCCTTGCTCAGCATAGCGCGCCGCCGACTCGGCCGGATCCCCGAGATCGCGTAGGTTCTTGAACCGAATCCCCTTCACCACCCGCCCATCGCGGACGTCGAGGCAGGGGATGATGCGGGCAGTCAAACCCGTCGGTGCGCTCATGCAGCACCTCCCTCGCAAGCAGCGAGCGCCTCAACCACGGTAAAGACGCCTTCGTAGAGCGCCCTACCTACGATCGCACCATCGACCTCCGGTACTTTGGCCGCGGCGCGCAGATCGCCCAGCGAACGGACACCGCCGGACAACAACGCCGGTAGACCCGTGAGATGCGAAACTTGTCGCGCCAGATCGAGATTCGGTCCGACCAAGGTCCCGTCACGCTCGACATCGGTGACCAGAACGGCGGGGCAATCGAGGCCGACCAGCCGACTGCCGACCTCCTGCAAGCTCCACTGCGCTTCCTCTGTCCAGCCGGCGATCCGCAGCTTGCCGGCCGCCAACTCGAGAGCCGGGATGACCCGACCGGGGTAGGCTGCGACGATGCCCGCGAAAGCTTGCGGATCGCGCGCCACGATCGAGCCCAGAATCACCCGTTCACAGCCGACATCCAGGGCCCAGCCGACCGACGCCGCGTCGCGTAGCCCACCCCCGAGCTCGATCCGAATCGCACCGGCCGCCAACTGGGCAATCAGCTCGCGCTGCGGCGTCTCGCCAAAGGCGGCGTCGAGATCGACCACGTGGACCAGGTTGGCACCGGCCGCAGCATAGTCTTGCAAAACCGCGCGCGGATCGAGGCGGTAGGTGGTCCGACGACCATCGTCACCTTGGGTCAGCCGCACGACCTCACCGTGCCGAAGGTCAATCGCCGGAATCAGCTGCATGGGCGATCTCCAGATAGTTGGCGAGCAGTCGCAGGCCAACGGCCCCGCTGCGCTCGGGATGGAATTGGGTGCCGGCCACCCGCCCCCGGGCGGCGACGGCAGTGAAGGGCGCACCATGGGTCGCCAATGCCAGGACCGAGTCGGGCACTGGGGCCTCCGGCGTCTCGAGCCGGGGGGCAAAGCTGTGGACGAAGTAGAAGCTGCTGCCGGGAGGGATCCCATCGAGCAACGGATGGGAACGCTCGCTATGCAGCCGATTCCAACCGATATGCGGCACCGGCACGGTCTCTGGCAGACGTCGTATGCTCCCCGGCACCAGCCCGAGACCGTCGGTCATGCCGAACTCGTCGCTGTCGTCGAACAGCAGCTGAAAACCGACACAGATGCCCAACAACCAGGCCCCACCCTCGATCGCCTGACGCAAGGCACCTTCCAGCGCCCCTCGGAGGGTCTCTCGGGGTGGCTTGAAGGCCCCGACACCGGGCAGGACAAGGCAATGGGCGGCGGCGATCTCCTGCGGATCCGTCGTCACCCGGCACTCGGCACCGACGAAGCGCAATGCGCGCTCCAAATTGCCGAGGTTGCCCACCCCGGCGTCGATGACGATCGCTTCGCTCTTCATACCGTCAAGCTCCCTTTCGTACTCGGCACCGCCTGCTCGCCCGTCCGCAGGGCCAAGGCCTGGCGCAGGGCCAAGGCCACCGCTTTGAACGCTGCCTCGGCCGCGTGATGGGCATTACGGGCCGCCAGCACGTCGAGATGCAAGGTCAAGCGACCGCGGTCGGCCAGGGCGTGGAAGAAATCGACGATGAGAGACAGTGGAAACTCCGCCGTAACCCAAACTTGCTCGAGCTCCGGCGGCATCTTGCAGACCAGGAAGCCGCGGCCGGAGATATCGACTACGGCTCGCGCCAGGGCCTCGTCAAGCGGCGCGTAGGCATGGGCGAATCGCACCAGGCCGCGACGATCGCCGAGGGCCTCGAGGAGGGCCTGGCCGAGACAGATGCCGACGTCTTCCACCGTGTGGTGCAGGTCGACGTGGGTATCGCCTCGCGCTTCGAGCTCGAGTCCGAGACCGCCGTGGGTGGCCAAGGCATCGAGCATGTGGGCGAAGAAGCCGTTCGGCACATCGATTCTTCTCCTCGAGCGCCCTTCGCCATCGAGCTCGAGAGCCAACCGGATCTGGGTTTCGCGGGTCGACCGCTCGATCGTGGCGCGCCGTGGCGTCATGATGCCTCCCCTCCTGCTTGGGGCCTTTCTGCCTCGCTCTGCAGCTCAGCGAGAGCTTCACGGGTGGCGCGTAACGCAGCACCGGAGCCGACCGACACCCGGAAGCAGTTGGCCAGGCCGGGATAGCCACTGACGTCGCGCATGCGAATGCCACGCGCCGCGAGACCTCGATTCAAAAAGGCCGCCTGCGGATGGCGCACCAACAGGAAGTTAGTCTGCGATGGGAAGACCTCGAATCCCTGCTGGCGGAACATCTGTGTCCATTGCGGCCGGCGGCCGATCACCGTTCGCACCCGGCGATCGACCGCATGCGGCGCCGCCAAGGCGACCTCGGCCGCCAGAGCGCTGGCGAAGTTCAAGTTGTAGGGCAGCTTCACCTTGATCAACTCGGTCACCAGTGCCGGATCGGCCAGAAGGTAACCGAGGCGCCAGGCCGCCATCGTCCAGGCCTTGGACAAGGTGCGAAAGATCATCAGCTGGCGGTAGCGCGAGAGCAGCGGCGTGTAGTCGTACTCACAGAACTCGTGGTAGGCGTTGTCGAGCAGCAGCGGGGCTTGGATCCTCTCGAGCAACCGTTCCAGCGCTTCGGGCGTCACTGCCTCGCCGGTCGGGTTGTTGGGCGAACAGAGAATCAGCGGGCGCGTCGGATCGCGCTCGATCTCGGCTTCCAGCTCGGCCAGAGGCAGGTTCAAGTCCGGCCGCGGTGCGAGGAAACGCGGCTCCCCGGCACAGCGCAGGATCAGCAACTTGTACAGACTGAAGCTCGGCGCCGTGCCCACAACTTCTTCACCGGGTCGCAAGATCGCTTCCAGGGTTAGTGCTAGCAGCTCGCCCGAGCCGTTGCCTAGCAGCACGCCGTCGGCTGGCCAGCCTTGATGCCGGCTGATCACGCCTCGCAGGTGATCCGAGTTGAAGCCCGGATAGGTGCCCCAGGAGCGCTCGGCGAGGGGCGCTAGAATGCGCTGTTTCACCGGCTGCGGCAGATCGAAGGGCATCTCGTTCTGATCCAGCTTGAACCGACAGGGCGAGCGATCCAGAGTGTAGGCCGATAGCTGGCGGAGCTCCGGGCGAACCCAACTCGCCGGATCGAGAGCAGGCGCTGCGGATGGTCCCGAGCGGACTTCAGAGGTTGCCAGGCTGTTCATTGCGATCTCCTCAGGGCTTCGGCATCCAGTCTTCGTCGCGCCGAAGCGGCATGGGCGGGCAGGCCTTCCGCTTCGGCGAGCGTCGCAGCCGCGGCGGCGGTGCGACGAGCCGCGGTGGCGTCGAAACGCACCACGTGGGAACGCCGGACGAAGTCTTCGACCCCCAGGGCGGAAGCGAATCGCGCCGTCCCGCCCGTCGGTAGGACATGGCTCGGTCCGGCAATATAGTCGCCAAAGACCACCGGCGACGCCGGACCGACGAAGATCGCCGAAGCGGTGGAGACGTCTTCCGCCAGGGCTTCGGCGCCGGCACCGATCAACTGCAGGTGCTCGGGAGCGAGTGCTTCGGCCACTGCCAACGCCTCGGTCATGTCGGCGACGATCAGAGCCGAGCAGGTCGCCGCCTTGGCGACCTCGGCGGTCGCCAAAGGCTTGACCTGGCGCGAGAGCTCGCCCGCGACCTTCTTCGCCAGCTGCTTTTGATCGGTCACCAGGAGTGCCAAGGCTCGCGGATCGTGCTCTGCCTGGGCCAGCAGATCCGCCGCCACCAGCTCCGCATCGGCGTCACCCGTGGCGACGATCACCACCTCGCTCGGTCCTGCCAATCCATCGATCGCCACATCGCCGGAGACCAGGTATTTGGCTGCAGTAACCCAGGCGTTGCCCGGGCCGACGATCTTGTCGACTCGTTCGATGCTCTCGGTCCCGTAGGCCAACGCCGCCACCGCCTGAGCACCCCCCAGCCCCCAGACCTCGGTGATCCCCAGTCGGTCGAGCACGTAGCGCAAAGCACTCGAGCTCTCCCACGACCGCGGCGGCGTAACGACGACGATCTCCCCGACGCCGGCCAGCCGCGCCGGCACGGCGGTCATCACCACCGTCGAGGGGTAGGCCGCCCGGCCGCCGGGGACGTAGATCCCGACCCGGCTGAAGGGCGTCCGGCGCTCGACCAGCTCGACACCGTTCTCCGACAGCCAATAGCCGGGATGCACCTGGCGCTCGTGGAAACGCTCGACCGCGACGATCGAGCGCTCCAGTGCTTCTTCGACGCCGGCCGGCAGATCGCCATCGGCCTCGGCGGAGCTCAGACGCAGCTCTTCGAGCGAGCGGGCCGCCGAACCGTCGAAGCGCCGTACCGCCTCGAGCAAGGCACGGTCCCCGCCCTGTTGCACTGACTCGACGATGCGCCCGGACCGCTTGAGGATCTTCGGATCCAGCAGATCGTCGCCACGGTCGCAGAGCTGCCGCAAGAACTTGCGGCCCCGCCGCGAACTGCTCGGCAGGATCTTGAACGACTTCATTGCACCACCTCCGCTGCCTCGAGAGAGGCCATCCACTGGTTGAGCTGGGCCCGATGCACCTGATAGGCAGATCGGTTGACCACCAGGCATGGCGCAACCCGCCGCACCACCTCGAGCTCGGACAGACCGTTGTCGCGCAGGGTCTGCCCGGTTTGCACGATATCGAGCGCGATCTCAGCCAGGTCCAACAGCGGCGCGAGCTCCACCGAACCATTGAGCTTCAACACGTCCGCCCCCCAAGAGCGATCAGCCAAGACCGCCTTTGCCGTACGCGGATACTTCGACGCCAGGCGAATCTGCTCACCCGCCTGCGGCAGCTCCCGTTCGTAACCGATCAGCGACATCCGGCAATGCCCATCGCGAAACCGCACCGGGATCAATAGATCGCCATCGACTTCCTCCAGCACGTCCGACCCCACCACCCCGCAATCCGCGATGCCGTACTGGACATAAAGCGGAACGTCCCAATCCTTGAGCAGCAGGACCTCCAGGCCATCGTCTGGAAAGACGATCTGCAGGCGTCGATCCTTGAGCTCCAGGCCGGAGAGACCGATACCGGCCGCACGGAAACCCTCGAGGGCAACCGTGAGATTGCGCCCCTTGGGCAACGCCAGCCGAATCATCGTCCCTCCTCCGAGCTCTGCGATGCTTCGCGACCGCGCCCCAGCAGCCGATCCAGGCTGAGAGA
>JBCCGX010000680.1:0-5774 GCA_039029035.1 Acidobacteriota bacterium
CCAGCCACGGAAGAGGCTGCCGCCGAGGACGCTTCCGACGAGGATGCCGAGAAGAAGGACGCCTGAAACAGCAGTGCATGAACAAGACGTCGATCGAGCTTGGAGGGATCCATCTTGCCCGCACGTGACGCCATGACCAAGGCCGAGCTGGTGGACGAAGTCGCCGGCATGACTCAACTCACCAAGAAGCACGCGGAGATCATCGTCAACACCGTCTTCGAGAGCATTGTCGAGTCTCTCAGGGTCGGTGCCAAGATCGAGCTCCGTGGCTTCGGTAGCTTCCGGATCCGCAACCGTGGCCCGCGCATCGGACGCAATCCGAAGACCGGAGCTCGAGTGGCGGTCCCGGCGAAGCGGATTCCCTACTTCAAGCCGGGCAAGGAGCTCAAGGGACTGCTGAACTCTTGAGCTCGATCGACCGTCTTCTCGTGACGACCGTTCAACCCGCCTCCGCGATCCTCGCCTGAGAAAGCCATCATCGGAGGAGCGTCTGTGCCCGCCGAATCCGAAACCACCGAGCTGGCTCCGGTCGGCAACCCCTACCTGGCGACCGTGTTGGCATGGGTTCTACCGGGCGCCGGCCATCTCTACCTCGGACGGCGTCGGCGGGCGGTCGCCTTTTTGACCCTCGTCCTTGCCTCCCTGGCGATCGGTTGCCAGCTCGGCGGCCGGTTGCCTTGGACGTTCTCCGGCTCCCCGCTGGCGATCCTGGCAACCCTCGGTGCGCTGGGTAGTGGCGGCCCCTACTTCTTCCTGCATCTGGCGATGGGTTATGAGGGAACGGTCCAGGCGGCCGGTTACGAGTACGGCAGCGCCTTCATTCTCACGGCCGGCTTGATGAATCTTCTCCTGGTGCTCGACGCCTGGGACATCTCGACCGGAAGGAAGGAGTAGGGTGTCCCACTTCTTTCTGATGGCGACTTACGCGGCTCTGGTGAGTTGCTTCTTCGCCTTGCTCTGGCGCCGGACTTTCAATGAGCAGGCCAAGCTCTTCGGCAAGATCTTCCTCGGCATGGTGGGCGGCGCCGTGCTGCTCGCGTGGCTGATGTACTTCTTCCCGTCGGGGCCCCCAGCACCGATTCCATGAGCGGCACCCAGGCTCCGGCCGAAACAGGTCCAGGCGATCCCTCGATCGCGCCTGGGCAGCCGAACATTTTCCGCTTTCTGTGGGACTACTTTCGGGGCTACAGCCTGCTGCTGGTCCTGGCGGTCGTGGCGACCGTCATCTTTGCCCTGTCGACGGTGACCCTGCTAGCCCTCTTCGGGCCGATTCTCGCCGAGGTGCTGCAGGCTGACGAGAGCGAGGTCCCTGGCCTGGCGAGCCAGGCTCTCGGTAGCGCTGAAGAGGGGAAAGAAGACGAGCCCAGTCGGATCGAGCAGCTCCTCGGCTTTCGGATCGATCTCAACGCCATTTTCGAATCGATCTTGGAGCGGCTGAAGGCGGGTTTGGGGATCGACGAGCAGAACGTCGTCTGGTTTCTGCCTCTGGTCTTCATGGCCATTTTTCTGCTTCGCAGCGTGTCGGCCTTTGCCAACGGCTACCTTTTCCAAATCATCGGTTTGGGTGCGACCAACGATCTGCGCAACGACCTCTACGAGCGGATCCTGCACCAGAGCTCGAGTTTCTACTCGCAGCATCCGTCCGGCGAGCTGATCAGCCGCGTCGGCAATGACATCTCGGTGATGCAGAACGCCATCACCAGTCGGCTACTCGATCTCTTTCAGCAGTCCCTGACCCTGGTGCTGCTGATCTGGTTCTTGCTGTCGACCCACTTCCGGCTCGCTGTGATCTGCCTCTTCGTGGTGCCGGCGATCATCTATCCGATCGTGCGCTTCGGAAAGGGGATGCGCAAGACCAGCCACCGGAGCCAGGAGCGCCTGGCGGAGATCTCGAACCTGGTGGCCGAGGCGGTCCGCGGGCACCGGGTGGTGAAGGCCTTCGGCATGGAAGGCTTCGAGCTCGCGCGCTTCAAGCAAGCGACCCAACGGCATCTCAAGGTGAAGCTCAAGGCGCAGCTCTTGACCTACGCCTCGAGCCCGGTGGTGGAATCGTTGGCAGCCCTGGGTGCTGCTTCGTTCATCGTCTACGCCGGCTACATGGTGCGCGACGGACAGCTGACCCCGTCGCAGGTGGTGCAGTTCCTGACCAATCTGTTGATGCTCTACGATCCGGTGCGCAAGCTCAACAAGGTGAATCTTGTACTGCAGGAAGCGCTGGCGGCGGCCCACCGGGTGGCTGGGATCATGGCCGTGCGCAACGAGATCGTCGACCGGCCAGGAGCGCCCGACATGGCGGCCGTCGGGTCGCAGATCCGTTTCGAAGGGGTGGGCTTCTCCTACGAGGCCGTCGCGGTGCTCCATGGCATCGACCTGACCATCGAGCGCGGCGAGATGGTCGCCCTGGTCGGCCCCTCCGGGGCCGGTAAATCAACCCTGGTGAATCTGCTGCCGCGCTACTTTGATCCGGCAAAGGGACGGGTGACGGTCGATGGTGTCGATGTGCGCGAGGTGTCGCTACGCAGCCTGCGGGCGCAGATCGGGATCGTCACCCAGGACACAGTGCTGTTCAACGACACGGTGCGCAACAACATCGCTTACGGCCGGTCCGACCTGCCCCTCGAGCAGGTGCGCGAGGCGGCCCGCGCCGCCTATGCCGATGGCTTCGTCATCGAGGCGCCCGAGGGCTACGACGCGGTGATCGGCGAGAGTGGGATCAAGCTCTCTGGAGGCCAGCGCCAGCGGCTCGCCATCGCCCGCGCGCTGTCGAAGGATCCACCGATCCTGATTCTCGACGAGGCTACCTCGCACCTGGACAGCGAAGCCGAGGCCCTGGTGCAGAAGGCGCTGTACAACTTGATGCAGGGGCGCACCTCGCTGGTGATCGCCCATCGACTGTCGACAGTGCAGCGTGCCGACCGGATCCTCGTCATGGAGGGGGGACGGATCGTCGAGCAGGGCCGGCACGCCGACTTGCTCGCCGCCGGCGGAGTCTACAAACGGCTCTACGACTACCAGTTTCGCGACCCTCCATTGATGGACGAGGACTAGACGATGCGTAGCATGACCGGATTCGGCCAGGCCGCTCTGGAGACCGAGCGCTTTCGTATGACGGTGACGTTGCGCGGGGTCAATCATCGGTTTCTCGACCTTGCGATGCGTCTGCGCGATACCCTGCGCCCCTTCGAGCCAGCGCTGCGCGAGCTGCTGTCGAAGCAGCTGCAACGGGGTCGGGTCGAGGTGGGTATCGAGGTCGAAGCCCTCGCGGCGCGCGACGTCGAGGTCGGGGTCGATCAAGAAGTCGCGTCGGCGATCCGGCAGCTGGCCGATGATCTGGAGGGTCGCGGCGTGGTCTCCGGGCCGCTGCAGATCGGCGATTTGCTGCGTTTGCCCGAAGTCATGAAGCTGCAAGTTCGAGATCCGGAATGGACCGACGACGATCGCCAGGCGCTCCTCGGTGTCGCCGGGGACGCGCTACAGCAACTGATTGCGGCTCGGACGACGGAAGGTGAGGCGCTGGCCGCCGCCCTCGGTGAGCGTATTGACGGCTTACATGAGCTTGCCGCGCAGCTCACCGAGCGCTGGGACGGCATGGCGACCGAGCTCGCCGCGTCCCTGCGCCAACGCATCGCGCAGCTGTTGGATGGCGAGTCCCCGGACGAGGATCGGCTGGCGCAGGAGGTGGCTTACCTGGTCGACAAGTCCGATGTCGCCGAGGAGCTCGATCGTCTTAGATCCCATCTCGATCATTTTCGCTCGGTCATGGGCGACGAGGGCAGTCTCGGCAAGCGGCTCGATTTCCTCATCCAGGAGATCTTCCGTGAGCTCAACACCTTGGGCGCCAAGTGCCGCGACAGCACCATGACGCGTTGGGTCCTCGATGGCAAGGTGCTCTGCGAGCAGTTGCGCGAACAGGTTCAGAACGTCGAGTGAGGCGGGGGCGAGAGACGTTGCGACAAAGCGAAGCGACAGGTCAAGGTGCCGGCGATCGAGGCGAGCTCTTCATTCTGTCGGCCCCTTCGGCGACCGGCAAGACAACCCTGATCCGTCGCCTGTTGTCGCGTTACGGGGAACTGGCCGAGCGCATGGCGTTCTCGGTGAGCCATACGACCCGACCGCCCCGCACCGGCGAGATTCCGGGCGAGCACTATTACTTTGTCAGCCGCGACGAGTTCGAGCAGATGATCGCGGACGACGCCTTCCTCGAGTGGGCGAGAGTGCACGGGCGTTTCTATGGCACTAGCCGGGCGGAGATCGAGCGGCTGCGGCGCAGTGGCCGGGATGTCATCCTCGATATCGACGTGCAGGGCGCGCACCAGATTCTGCGCCGGGAGCCGGAGATTCCAGCGATCTTCATCCTGCCACCGAGCTACGAGGAAATGGAGCGCCGCTTGCGCTCCCGCGCCCTGGACGACGACGAACAGATCACGACCCGCTTGCGCAACGCCGCCGAAGAGCTGCTGTGCTATGAAGCCTATGAATATGTTATCGTTAACGACGACTTGGACCGCGCCTGCGAGGCGCTTGCAGCTATCTTCCTAGCCTGTCGCTCCCGCCGAGACCGCATGCAATCTCAGATCGACCGTGTGCTCACCGGCTTTCCCTTGCCGGAACATCGATCCTCGGGCGGCTCGCAGAGCGATTAGAGCTTCAACAGCGGAGCTGGCGTCGATCACCGCCGAGCTGCGCTTTCGTGGAACCCACCTGATGCAACAGATTCCCGAGAAGATCGATAGTAAGTTTCGCTTCGTGCTTCTGGCCGCCAACCGAGCTGAACAGATCATGCGCGGTGCGGCGTCGAAGGCCGAGAACCCCGACTCCAAAGCGACCCGCGCGGCGATGGAGGAAATCCTCACCGAGAGAGTGGGCTGGGAGTACGGGCCGGAAGAAACGCCCGAAGCGGACGATTCGCTGCTCGGCGACGCCGCCCCGGCCGAACCGTCCGAGGCCTGATCCGCCAAGCGGTCTCGACTGCCATGAGCCGACCGCGAATCCTCCTCGGCGTCACTGGCGGCATCGCCGCCGTCAAGTCGGCGGAGCTCGTTCGTCGCCTGATCGATCGCGGGGCCGAGGTGCGCTGCGCCTTGACTCGCAGCGCCGGCTCGTTCGTTACGCCACTGAGCCTCGAGGTGCTGTCGGGCCACCCGGTCTATGAGCAGGAGTACCTGACCGCCACCGGCAGTGGGGAAGAGTCGCATATCGTCGCGGCGGCGTGGGCCGACGCCGTCTGCGTCGCCCCGGCCACGGCGCATCTGATCGGTCGCCTGGCCCTCGGGTTGGCGGACGATTTCCTGACCACCACGCTGCTGGCTTTTACTGGCCCGGTGGTTCTGGCTCCCGCGATGCACTCCGACATGTGGGGGCAGGCGGCGGTGGCGGCCAATGTCGAGACCTTGCGGCGCCGCGGGGTCCGCTGGGCCGGCCCGGTCGAGGGACCGCTGGCCTCCGGGGAATGGGGTATGGGCCGGCTGGCCGATGTGCCCGATATCATCGCCGCCGTCTTCGAAGGGCTGGAAGATGTGTCGACGGCGGTGGCAGATGGATCACTCGCCGGCCGGCGAGTGCTGATCAGTGCCGGGCCGACCCATGAGCCGGTCGATCCGGTCCGTTACCTGGGGAATCGATCGAGCGGCAAGATGGGCTTCGCCCTGGCAGCCGAAGCGGCCCGGCGCGGTGCCCGCACGACCCTGGTCGCCGGACCTGTGGCGCTGGCGACGCCGGCCGGTGTCGACCGGGTCGACGTCAGCACCGCTCTGGAGATGCAGGCAGCGATCCAG
>JBCCGX010000681.1:0-5765 GCA_039029035.1 Acidobacteriota bacterium
CTGAGTGAGCCGCAGCGACTCGAAAGTCGACAGGTACATGATGAACATCGCCACCCCGGCGCCGATCACCAGGCTGATCGCCAGCCCCTGGCCCTTGATCTGCCACAGGTCGCGCAGCAGCTTGCGATGGATGGCTCGCATGGCTGAACCCTCCGGCTACCAGTGCAGGTCGCGCGGGCCGACCTTGTCGGTGTTGCGGACTTCGGACGCGATCTGCCCGTCGGCCAGGGAGATGACACGGTCAGCCATCGAGGAAATCGCCGCGTTGTGGGTGATCACCGCGGTAGTGGTCCCGAGCTCGCGATTGACCCGATCGATCGCTTCCAGCACTACCACGCCAGTCTGAATGTCGAGCGCACCGGTGGGCTCGTCGCACAGCAGCACGTCGGGCTGCTTGGCGATGGCGCGGGCGATCGCCACCCGCTGCTGCTCACCGCCGGAGAGCTGGGACGGGAAGTGATCGAGGCGGTCACCGAGCTCGACCAGTTCCAGCGCCTTCTCCGGGGTCAACGGATCGGGCGCGATCTCGGTCACCAGGGCGACGTTCTCCCGTGCCGTCAGGCTGGGAATCAGGTTGTAGAACTGGAAAACGAAGCCGACGTGGTCGCGCCGGTATTGGGTCAGGGCGCGGTCATCTGCCGCCGTCAGCTCACCGCCACGGTAGAACACCTGGCCCGAGGTCGGCACGTCGAGACCCCCGAGGATGTTGAGCAGGGTCGACTTACCGCTGCCCGAAGGCCCCAGGAGAACGGTGAACTCCGAATCCATCAGCTCGAGATCGATGCCGCGGAGGGCGTGCACCTCGACCTCG
This sequence comes from Acidobacteriota bacterium, assembly GCA_039029035.1. Lineage (GTDB taxonomy): Bacteria > Acidobacteriota > Thermoanaerobaculia > Multivoradales > J023 > JAAELT01. The sequence goes on from JBCCGX010000681.1 coordinate 812, forward strand.
CCCATGGAGTAGACCTTGGTGACCTGGTGGGCCGCGAAGACCGGCTCCGCGGTCGGAGCAGGCGCTGAACGAGGTTGGGACGTCAGGGACGATTCGGGGGTCAGAGAGGATGTAGCGGGCATGATCGGCTCCACACTGTCACTTCTTGTGATTCCGCTCTTGTCGTCTGATCCATTCTTGGCGTGTGATGCCACTCTTGGGCTGTACGCCTCAGAACACACGTCTGTGGTGCCATACGTCTTCGGCACCACAGACATTCTGTCACCAGACTACGCGGTGCGCCAGAGAAAGTTTGGCGAACAGCTAAATTTTTTTTGACGACCCAAAACAGTCCAACGCACCCACCTTCGGGTAGGTTCCCTTGACGCGACCCCGACGGCCAACACCCCGATGGGTAGGGCGTCGAGCGATCCTCTCGACCGTCCGCCTGCGAACGGCGCCGCCCTTCTGCTACGCTCAGCCAAGTCCTAGCCTTCAGTGAGCTCGTCGCCGGCCCTCGAGAGGGTCGGTCGACGCCCCCGCCTGAGCGCTCCTGTAGCGCACCGGCATCACCCCCCATAGGAGGAGAACTGTCATGTCGCTTATCTATACCCTGATTATCGGTGCTCTCGCCGGCTGGCTCGCCGGCCAGATCATGAAAGGCCGCGGCTTCGGTCTACTCGGCAACATCGTCGTCGGGATCGTCGGTGCGGTCGTCGGCGGTTACCTGTCCGGCATGCTCGGGCTCTCGATCGGAGGTGATCTCGGCTACCTGATCACCGCTGTCTTGGGGGCGGTGGTGCTGTTATTTATCGTCGGATTGATCAAGAAAGCCTAGCGAACTGCATCGGGGCGCACGGTGTGCGCCTACCCATTGAACGATCCCAACGGGGCGCATGCGATGCGCCCCGCCCCGCAACGCCGCGTTGCGAGGCGGGGTCGGGATCCGCAGACGTAGCTTGTGGAAACCGTCTACCTGTGCCATAGTGCGCTGGCTGTCACCTTGTCGGCCGCAATCCGGGCCGGCAAACAGCACAACCTACCTACACGCCAGCGGCGGCCTCTCCGGCTTAGTCCTCCGTTTCAGCCCTTTTGATCAGCCGGACCGTCCGAGTGACGCGGCCCTCGCTGCCACGGCTCCAACCGCTGCCCGATTGCCCCTAAGGCATTCGTACGCTGTCTCTAGCCAGCGTCCTCAGAAAGACACCGTCTTGCGAAGCCATCGTGCTCAACTGAGCGCAGTGCCTCGCCCAAGACCTGTAGTTCTCCATATGAGTTTTTCAGCTTCCAAACTTCATCCCGCGCTGCTGCGCGGTATCGACGACCTCGGCTTCCTCAAGCCGACACCGATTCAGCGCGACGCCATTCCACCCGCCCTCGAAGGGCGCGATGTGCTGGCCTGCGCCATGACCGGCAGCGGCAAAACCGCGGCCTTCCTGCTGCCTATCCTGCAGCGCCTGATGCAGTGCAAGCGCGGCACCACCCGCGCTCTGGTGGTGACACCGACCCGCGAGCTCGCAGCGCAGATCGTCGAACACTTTCAAGCCCTCGCCAAGCACACCAAGCTGCGCGCCGCGGCGGTCTACGGCGGCGTCGGCTTCGCGCCGCAAGAGAAGGCGTTCCGCCAGGGTGTCGACCTGATCGTCGCCTGCCCCGGTCGCCTGCTCGACCACTTCAAGCAGCCCTACGCCAAACTCACCGGCCTCGAGGTCCTGGTCCTCGACGAAGCCGACCGGATGCTCGACATGGGCTTCCTGCCCGACATCCGCCGGGTTCTGAGGCACCTGCCACCGCGCAACCAGACCCTCTTCTTCTCCGCCACCATGCCGCGGCCGATCGTCGAGCTGTCGCGTGAGCTGTTGCAGAATCCGGTGCGCATCAACGTCGAACGCCGCGCCGCGCCGGCGACCGGCGTGACCCAGGCGGTCTTTCAGGTGCGCCAGGATCTCAAGTCGATCCTCTTGTTCAAGATGCTCGAGCAGGGTGAGATCGACAACGTTCTCGTCTTCACCCGCACCAAGCATCGGGCCAATCGCCTGGCTCAATACCTGAGCAAGCGCGGCGTGCCCTGCGACCGCATCCACGGCAACCGCACCCAAGCCCAGCGCACCCGTGCCCTGTCCAACTTCAAGCACGGCAAGATCCAGGTGCTGGTCGCCACCGACATCGCCGCGCGCGGTATCGACGTCGAAGCCCTCTCCCACGTGGTGAACTTCGACGTGCCGCACCTGCCGGAAGACTACATCCACCGCGTCGGCCGCACGGCTCGCGCCCAGGCCACCGGCGAAGCCTTCACCTTCTGTGCGCCGCAGGAAGCTCAGGATATGCGCGCCATCGAGCGCGCGGTGGGCAAACGCATCCCCCGCCGGCAGCTCGAAGGCTTCGACAACAATGCGAAGCCGGACGAGCGTCTCGAGATCCCCCTCGCCGAGCGCATCGCCACCATTCGGGCGCGCAAGGCCGAGGAACGGGCTCGCTCGCGCGCCAAGGCGGCGCGCAAGGAGGCCGCGCGCAAGCCGCGACCGGCGGCGGATCGAGCTGAAAGCACCGAGAACCGGGGCCAACGTCCCCCGGCAGGCCCGCGTAAGCCGCAGGCCGAGGAACGCAGCGGGGCGCAGCCCGGAGGACGGGACGCCGCCAAACCTGCCGCTGGTCGTCGGCCACGGCGCAGGCGGCGTCGACGCAGAGGGGCAAAGCCGGGTCAGGCGCGCGCGGCGCAGCGTTAGTCGCCCGCCCAGCAGAGGCGCCCGGGGATAAATCCCCGGGCTATAAGACGGCGCCTGCTCCGCAGGCTTTCCGGCTGAAGCCGGTTCCCGAAGTCGAAGCCGGTTCCCGAAGTCGAAGCGGTGCTGGGAGCGCAGGCATCTTGCCTGCTCCGGGCTGGGAGCACAGGCATCTTGCCTGCTCCGGACGTCGGCGGAAGCCCGCGGTTCCAGTTCATGATGTCGCAAGGACTTCGTTTAGGGGCGCACGCCGTGCGCCCCGACGCAGAGTTTCGACACCGGTAAGAAATGCTTCGTCCGCCGCACGCGGTACACCCGCTTCTCTAGAGCGGGACGAACCTCCCCCACCGGATGCGGCCCTTCGGCGGAGAAACGTCCAGCCTCCCGGACACGGTGGAGACCTCTCGAAGAATCCCCTTCGAGCTGCATCACTCGGCGAGCCAGGTACGGCGAGAAAATTCCAACCCGCCACACGCGGTGCAGTGTCTTGCCAGAGGCAACGGCAGCCTGCCGCACGCGGTGCGACGACTCGCCCAACACCCTCCGGGCCGCCGCACGCGGTGCGACAGGCAACCCAACGACGTCGCGGCCTACGATCCCCGCGGGATCGGCCTCGTACCGAAAGACCTACCGGGCCCACACCTACTGCAGCGAGACCCTTCAAAAAGGTCTGCGTCGCAAGCCACCGGGGATCGTCCGAGCGATGGCGCCTCGCCTGGGCAACCGAGCCGTGCGAGGGCTTGTCAGAAGTCCTCTGCAGACGGCGCACGCCGTGATCTGGACCGAAGAGTTTCGTTCCGGGGTCAGAACCGGTGCGAATCGACCGACCGGCCAGTCGGTCTTGACGAAACGAAGCCCACGCGTTGCGATCCCAAGATGTCGAGCTAGATTGGCTCCCCGGCGGCCGCCGTGTTTCGACTCGGACTGAATTCCCGCCGCCTGCCTCACCAGGCAAGAAAGGAGCCACTCCCATGGCCAAACTATCGACTCAAATCACCGGCAAGATCCGCTCAGGTCTGTTCTTGCTCTCCGCCCTGTCGCAACAGGGACCGCGCGTGGCAGAACTGTTGCTGATGAGGGCTCGCACGAGCCTGCCGGAAGACGAGGAGCCGGTCGACTTCCTCGCCCAGATCCGCGGTCTCGGCCAGATCCTCCAAGCGACGCTCAATCGCATGGTGGAAGCGGATCGAGCGCTCTACCGCGAGAACGCAAAGCGAGCGCAGCGCCTGAGCGAGCGCGACGACCAGGTGACCACCCTCGGCAAACGCGTCCGCGGCGTCCGCCGAATTCTCACCGGCGCCTACGACGCGCCCGACATCGCAAGGCTGGGTTTGGAAGGCCGAACCCCGCGCGAGCCGGTAGCCCTGCTGCGCCGCGCCGAGCTGCTGCTCGAAGGCCTGCGCCGCGAAGACCTCGACCAGCTCTTGAAGGAACCACTCTTCCTGCCGCCGCTCGATCCCCGGCCCTACGTGCCGCAGATCGAGCTCCTCGCCGAGACCCTGCGCCTGGCCTACGAGGCCCACCAGGCCTCACGTCGCCGGGTCGACGAACTGCTGGCAGAAAAGAAGACTGCTGTGGCCGCCTACCACACCGCCTTCCTCCGCGTCGCCCGCCAGTTCGAAGACCTCTGCCGCCTGGCGGGTCTGCAAGAGCTGGCCGAGAAAGTCCGGCCCTCGCTCACCCGCCGCGGCGAAACGCAGGTGAGGCCGGAAAAGGATGCGGGCGTAGACGCCCCAGAGGTCGATGCCGAGGACGCAGGGTCGCCTGGCACCGGGTCGGATCCGGCGGCGGAGGATCGAGCGGCTAGGGATCCGTTGGACAACGACGGGAGAATCGCGTCGATCCGCCGACTGCGGCCGCTTGGAAGATAGGCCCAAGCCACAAGCGGGAACCGACACTAAGTCATGTTTGCCTAGCACCCACTATCGGGACTTCCATCACGACGACCTCTTTTCGCAGGTGGCTCTCGAAGTCGTCCAGCATCTGTTGGCGAGCCTCGGCCCTAGAATCTGCGGGGCCATGACATATCGACGGAGGAAGCACTTGCCAGCCTAGGTAACCGAAAACATCTTCAGCCAGCCCTAGGACTCGCTCACGATACTCGACAGCTTCGGCCTCGTTGGCAGCGCCACCGGTCGTGACCGAATACATAGCGGCCCTGGGGGACAGGGTTCTGGCTCGCCCATAGGCGAATCCGTAGGACAGCACTCGGTCGATCCAGCCTTTGAGAATGGCTGGATAGCTGCCCCACC
>JBCCGX010000682.1:0-5738 GCA_039029035.1 Acidobacteriota bacterium
CAGCCCGGTATTCGATGGCGGGATCGTCTTCTCGACCGACCAAAACGACGACGAGCTGATCATCCAAGCCCGCGGCCGGCAAAAGCCGAGACTGTTCTTGCGTGCGCTGCTCTACTTCACATCGCCCGAGTGGCAACCTTTTCCAAGAGCCCAGCTGTCTCCCGATTCCGACCTCTCTGACGAGCTCGTTCTGCAAGAGATCGACAAGATCTTTTCCGACGCCGGGGTCGATATCGATTCGGCGTGGGCCGAGAACCAACAGATCCTCCTCTTGAAGCTCGGAGAGCTGCGAATCGTCTTCAAAAACGGTACTTTGAGCTATCAGCTCGGCGGAGTGCAGCTGAAGGAGAAGGTCCGCGATCCGATTCCCATTCGCGTCGGTGAACGCTACCTTCTGGGCACAGAGCATGGTATTCGCGTCTACGAATCCGGCAAGCGAATCGCAGAGAAGGCCTGGAGTCGGGCCGACGCCACCGCCCCGATCTATCCCCTCCTCTATGTCGACGGCAAGAATGTCGACTTCTTCGACAGCTTCGGAGCTTTTCTCGTCTACTCCGCCGAGACCAATGCCTTCTATGAGATCCAACGAGAAGGAGCTAATCGCTGGCCCAAGGGGCGGAGCTCACCTGACTGCGATCGCCAAGAGCTCCGCTTGATCTGTCCGATCCACGCCCTCCGTCGTATCGGCTTCTTCTATCTGCCTAGCTGAGGCAGACAGGCTAACGCCCCGCGGCGGGGCCTGTCGCGATGACCGCGGCAGATGGAGCTTCTCAGGGTAGGCTTCGGCAAGCCTAAACGGATCCCTTTCCGAGCCGAATCGATCGTCATCGAGCCGGCAACGCCACCGAAGTGGCACGCGCCGTACCAGAAGTCACTCGTCCCTGAGATCGAACAGGCCGGTGTCGTAGTCGCCATCGACGATGACCTCATCGAGCTGCCACCGAGAGTAGGGCTCGTCGCCGACCGTAACCTCCTGTAAGAAAGGGATCGTAAAACCCTCGACGGACCGCAGGTCGGTGTAAGCACGGCGCACGACCTGGTCTTCCACTCCTTCTTGAATCTCGGAAGAATGAAAACGGACCGCAAGGACTCGGCCAGAACCTCGCTCGACCTCCAGCGTCGACTCGTGACCGAAGAGCGAAGCTTTAACCAGGTCCACATCCCGTCCGTCGATCTTCTCCGAGCCGATCCATTCGGCAGAGAAACCGGGGCTCTTGCGGTACCGCAGAATCGTCAACAGCTTGGTGCTGGCATAACGCACAAAGTCCTGATGGAGGTCAGCCGGAAGATGCCCGATATTTTTGGCGAAGGAAAATTCTCCAGCTAGTGTTCGAACAAACGAGCCGCCGGTGGACGGTTGGTGCAATGAGTGCATGAACAGCTCCACAGGCACTTCGCCTGGGAAAACCATCAGCATCTCGGTCTTGGCAGGCTCAGAATCGAAGACCTCCCCAGACCCAGCCTCTGTACTCCAAGACCGGCCTTTAAACTGAAGGCTACTCAGTCGATCGAACAGTTCTGGCTCAGCGATGGCTGCAGCCGCTTTGTCGAGCAGTCTCGCAACATTTGGCTTCACCTCTGGCGCATCGCAACGGGCGGACTGTGCCAGAAAGACAAACGCACAAACAGCAATCAGAATCGAGACGTTCTTGCGGGCCATATTCAGCTCCTCTTGGCGTGAATCGTCGTGCCACGTCAAGCTAAGTCGATCGGGTTACGGTTCAGATAACGGAGGGCTTGGCAAATTTCCGCTGCGATTCGTCTGTCGAAACGCCGGCTGCTCTACTCCCATTAGCGAGTCGATCAGCTAACTTCAACGGTAAGAACACAGCCCGAGGGGGAAGAAACAACCGTACTAACGCATCAGCTCGTGGTATCGCTCCTGGGTCTCTAGCAACGGCTCGACACCCAACTCGTTGAGCAGCAAATCCTGCATACGGACGAATTGGCGCCGCACCAGGTCACGCCGGCCTTGCCGGGCGTAGAGCTCCATCACTGCCAGATGAATGCGCTCTTCGAAGGGCTCCTCCAAGAGCAAGGAGCGGTAGGCGTCGAGGGCCTGGGTGCGCTGCCCTAGACGTGCCGAGAGTTCCCCAATGTTGCGTAAGAGCTCGGTGTAGTCGCGGTAAAGGGCCTCGCGCAGAGGCTGGATCCAGGCCGCTTCGAGGCCGGCGAGGAGCGGTCCGTGGTAAAGCTTCCAGGCACTGAGCCAGACGTCGAGAGCCCGCTGCCGATCGGCCACCTGGTGCGCATCGCCTAACCGCTCGAGGTCGTCCGCCTGGTGTAGTTCGTCCGCCTGCCGCAACTGCTGGCGGCCGGTCTCGACCTGGCCCCGGAAGTGCTCACAATCGATCCACCAGTCGAGCCCCGGATTGAGGGTGTAAAGCCCCTGGCGGTAGACGAAGACCTCACGCAGGCCGAGGGTGCGGCGGGCATCGGAAAGGGTCGGGTGAAAATTCTTGCGGATCGCCGCCTCGGGAACCTCGCGCCAAACCGCGTCGATGAGCTCGTCCTTGGTTGCCCGGCGATCCGGCGCCAAGGCCAGGTAGGCGACGCTCTGCAGCGCCCGGCGCAGGCTCCAGGTGAGTTCGCGCGCCTCTCCATCGGTTGCTATTCGCTGGATGACCGGTTGGCCGAGGAGCTTGAGCCTGAAGCCGAGCGGTCCACTCGAGGTTGCGCCGGAGTTTGCCTCGTTGCCCTCGCCGACCGTCGTACCTGCTCGATGCACACCACCGATGTCGCCTCGATCCACCTCGGGATAAGCGGCGTTCACCTGACGGTCTTCCACCCGACTCGCCCCGCCTAGGGCTTGCAGCCGACTCAACCTCGGCGCATCACCCGCGAGCTCGAGGTAGTGCCGCGCTCGCTCGACGTAGCCCAGGTGATACGCCGCGGTGCCCAGACGAGAGAACACCTCGCGCTGCGTGGCTTCGGGCGCGAGGCTGTCTGAAACCGCCTGGCGCAACAAACGAGGGAGGTGCAGCTCGCGGTTGGCTCCATGGATCAGCCAGCCCCACTCGGCAATCATGCGTTCGAGAGCTGCAAGCCTTGCCGGCCGGTCGATCCAGAAACGGCGCCAGACGGCGATTTCGATCGCCGTCACCAGGGCGCAATCGGTGATCGCCTCGAGCAACGGCGGATCGAGCTTGTGCAGCACCTGCTGCCTGAAAACCTCGAGAAAGGGCTCATCGCCCAGCATGGCGAGCGTCGATTCTCGTCCCTCTTGATGCTCGCGTAGCCAGACGAGGGGCCCGAGCCAACCATCAGTCACCCGGCTCAGCTGCTCGATTTGCGCTTCCAAGAGATCAGGAAACATGTCCTCGATCTCGCTCGGGCGCAGCAGAAGATCCATTGGCGAGAAGGAGCGCAAGGGCAGCATCTCGTCGCCGCGACGGCGTTCGACCGGCAAGATCAGACGCTGATCGTCTCGCAGACCAGCCGCAGCGGCGAGAATCGCGTCACTGTCTACCCTGCCGTCGGCCACCAACCACCGTACATTGGAGCGTGTCGACCGCCCTTCGAGCTCACCGATCTCGAGCCCCAGCCAGGCGGTCGGCTGTTCCATTGCCAGGGCTTCCAGAAGCAGTCGCTTACCGCTCCAAGGCCACCCCCAGATCCGGATCAAGGGTTGGTCGCAAGCCTCTAGCCCCTCGCGAATGCGAGCCAGGAATGATGTCGGGAGAAGATGGGCGGACACGCGGAGAAAGTATCACCGCGGCCAAAGCCAGTGAAGCGATCGAAGCAAAAGGCGTGGAATCGCTCAGTCCCGGCCGACGCGCTCGCGCATCCGCTCGAGCACCGCCTGCGGCATCAGGCCCTCGAGGTCGCCGCCGAGCAGAAAGACCTCCTTGGTCAACCGGCTGGAGAGGTAGCTGAACTCCTCTTTGGGCGTCAGGAATACGGTCTCGACCCGCGGATCGAGGCGCCGATTCATCAAGGCCATCTGGAACTCGGACTCGAAGTCCGACACCGCTCGCAAGCCACGGACGATGGTTCGAGCCCCGATCTCACGCATGAAATCGACCAATAGGCCCGAGAAGCTGCGGACCCGGCAACGCGGATGGTCAGCCAGCACCTCACGCAGAATCTCGACTCTTTCTTCGATCGAGAAGAGAGGCTTCTTGGAGGTGTTCTGCAAGACCGCCACGACGACTTCGTCGAAAATCGGACAGCCCCGCTCGATGATGTCGAGGTGTCCGTTATGCACCGGATCAAAGGATCCTGGATAGACAGCGATTCTCGGAGCCACGGGTCCTTCCATTGGATGACGTTGAGCGCGACGCCACCATTGCACGGCTGCGTCACGCGGCAAGGATCACTGGGATGGCAGCTACTGGAGTAAGTCGAAGGTTACCACGTTGTGCGCCGCGTCGCTCACTCGCAGTAGCAAAAGCCGGGCGTCGGAGGGCAACTCCAAGCGCAGGGTCTCGCGGCGACCATCGAGCAGGCCGTCGGCCGCCGTCGCCGGCTTCCACTCACCCGCGTCATAGCTCACCATGGCGTCGCGCATCGGCGACAAGGCGTCGACCAACTCGACATCGATCGCTTTGCCGTTGCGCTTCTGTGACACCAGGACGGGTGCGGCGTGATCGATCACCACCGTCTGGCTAATCTTCTCGTCCTGCAGCGTTTCCGCCGCGCTGCGCGACTTGCTGTCACTGGCAGCGAGGCGAAACCGGTAGACGCCGTCCGGCAGCACCGTCGCATCGAAGCTGTAGTGGCTCTTGCTCAGCTCTTCCGCCATGGGTAGCCAGTCGTCGTCCTTCTCTTCGCGACGAAATTCGAGCCGGTAGAACAGTTCGTCACTGTTGGCATCCTTGGCGGTCCAACGCAGGGTGCGGTACCCCTTCTTCCACAGTTCCTTGAGACGGTCGCCGTTCTTTGGCGTTTCGAGTCGCAAGGTGGTGAAGATACCTTCGCGGTTGGGACTCCAGGGCTCGAAGGTCTGATTCTGCGGATTGAAGCTCGTGGGTACCAGAATCTTGCCCGGCTCGAGGACCTCGAGTTTCTCGATCTTGGGCCGCACGTTCTCCTGACGATACGTCAGCTCGACGCTCGCCAGGCGGGGCCCGGCGTTGGCGCTCGCGCCCAGACGGGCCCGCCACTGCACGTAGCGACCGCCAGCGACATCACTCAGGGCGAGCTCCTGGCCACGCCCCGAACCGTTGTCGCAATCAGTGCAGCGTGCCGGACCGCCGGCCGTCCACGGCGTCCAGGTGGCGTCGGGCTTGGCGCTCATTCCACTGCGGAACTCGAGATCCACGGCAGCGCCCTTGGGCAGGCTGCCTTGCCAGAGAAAGGAGCCGAAGCGCGAGACTTGCGACGCGTCGAGTACTGAGCTGGTGTAGGTGCCAGCCGCACGCGGCCGATCCCCCAGGCGATAGAGCGCCGAAGCGTTGGCCGTCAACACCGCGCCGCCAGCACCGCCGGCGACCAAGCCGACGAGTTGACGCTCTTCGAGCTTCGCTTCCTGGATCAGCTCGTCGTCTGCAAAGCGGTATAGCTTGCCCTCCTGACCGGTGCCGATCCACAGCTCATCCTCTTGCCAGAGCAGCGCGTGGATCGTCTCACTCTGCAGGCTGGCGACCTCCTCTACCCCGCCGGACGGCGAAATCTCCAGGATCACGCTGCGCGGACCACTGAAGGTCGAGCTGCGCGAGCCGATCGTGCCCGGATCATCGGTGGAGACGGTAACCGTTCTCTCTCCGCCGGATTCAGTCTCACTGTCCGTTGACGAG
>JBCCGX010000683.1:0-5725 GCA_039029035.1 Acidobacteriota bacterium
CCGACCCCGGCGAGGCCACCGACCAACGACAGCACCAGCCCTTCGAGCAGCATCTGGCGTACTAGCAGGCTACGCCCGGCCCCCAACGCGCGGCGCACCGCGATCTCCCGCCGGCGGGTCGCTGCCAGGGCATGGAGAAGGTTCGAGACCGTGGCACCGGCAATCAGCAGCACCAGCAGGGACGCGGCGAAGACCCACCACAGAGGCTTCTCGGCATCGCCGGTGATCCACCAGGCGACCGGATGCATCGCCGCCCGCCAGCCCTGGTGCCGACTCGGATCGTCCGTCTCCATCTGGGCGGCGAGGCTTTCGAGCTCGCGCCGGGCATCCGTCAGCGAGACGCCTTCTGCGAGTCGCCCCAGGACGCGCAATCCGCGCAGCGGCTCGGCGAGGGCCGCCGTCTCGTCGACCACGAGGGGTGTCCACAGGTCTTTCCAGCCGAGAAAAGTACTGCGAAGACCGGGCGGCATCACCCCGATGACGCTGTGCGCCTCGCCGTCGAGCTCGATGGACTGTCCCAAGACATCCGGGGTGCCGCCGAATCGCTGTTGCCAGAGCGCATGGCTCAGGAGGACCACGCCGCGCTCGTCGTCGGCGAAGGGCCGTCCGAGCGCGGGCTCGACGCCGAGCACCTCGAAGTATTCAGCCGGCACTGCGGTGCTCGCCAAGCGCTCGGCCTCGTTGGCGCGGGTCAACACGCGGGTCGTCTCGCGGGTCGCGATCAGATGCTCGAACGATCGGGCTCGTCGCCAGCCGGCGAAGCTCGGATAGACCACCGTGTAGTGGCCGCCACGGTCGACCCGGGTCGAGACCAGGTAGAGCAGTCGGTCGGGCTCGGCCACCGGCAGAGGCTCGAGCAGCACGCCGTGGATAATGCTGAACACCGCCGAGCTGGCGCTGATGCCGAGCGCCAGAGCAGCGATCGCGGTCAGCGAAAGCAGAGGGTGCCGGACCAGTCGCCGGCCAGCGAAGCGGAGGTCCTGCAGCCAACCATCCATCGGGAGCTTCAGGCCCGAGGGGCTTCCGGCCGGAAGCGCTTGTCCAGATAGCTGACGAGCTCGTTGTCCATAGGGCTCTCCTTCTCGTACCAGTCAGTGATCCTAGCATGCGAGAGGCGCTGCCAGCGGTGGCCAGCGGCCGAACCGTGTCTTCCCATGCCGCGCCTACCCGTCGTAGGCGCTCTTGCCCCTCTCAGACGGAATCCGTGTCCGCGATTCGACACGGAGGCGAAGATTTTCTGGACTTCTTGGCGCGCGGGTTGAGTTCCGCGGGCTGGACGCCAGGTGGCTAGCCCACCGGTGGCTGCTCGATCGGTGGCTGCGGGAGCGCTTCGCGGCTGAGCGGCATGAGCAAACAGTGCGGGCCACCGCTGCCTTGCGCCAGGGCAGCACCGGGAAAGGTCTGGACCTCGATGCCGGCGGCGCGCAGGGCCCGGTTGGTATGGACGTTGTGCTCATAGGCGATGACCTGTCCCGGCGCCAGTTGAACGACGTTGGCGCCTTGCCAGTGGAGCTCGTAGAGGACCCGCTCAAGGACGTACTTCTCGAGCGGTAGGTCGCCCTGCTCGCCACCGAGGGGGATAATCCGCCAACCTTGGCCTCGCAGGTAGTCGACGAGCTTGGTGCCGAGCTCTTCGGCCTCGCCGGTCGTTGCGGCATAGCGCGTTAGCCAGCCAATTTGGGGTAGGTTGTCGAGCAGCTTGGTGACATCCTCGCCCTCGCTGAAGGTTTCGCGCTGAGGCATCGCTGCTTTGATGGCCTCGACTTGGTGCGTCAGCCCGCGCAGGATTGGCTTCAGCGGATGGCTCTCGATCCAGGCCTTTTCGTAGAAGAAAGGCAACGCCACGGCAGTCTTCCAGCCGACCACGTTGAACGAAGTGTCGAGGTGGAGCAGCCGTCGCCTGAGACTCTTCGCACCGTCGAAGTCGGGCATGGCCACGGCCAGCACGTCCATGTTGAGGCGCTGCGCCAGCTTCGGTGCCGCCTCGCGGCTCGAGCGATTGCCCACGCCGAGAAGCAGCGTCTGTTCGTCGAGGACGATCAGGTCGCCGCCATCGAGATAGACTTCTTCCGCTATGGCGTCGAAGGCGATCGGAGCATCCTTCAGGGCGTCGGCGTGGCGAAACATGAAGCGGGCGTAGTCGTTCTCGAACGACCGGGTGAGGTAGCGTCCATTACCGATCACGATGCCTTTTGGCGTCATGGCGGCGAAATCGCGCGCCCAGTACATTGCGGTGACACCGGGGAAGAGCGGATCGAAGTCGCCCGCCTCGTTCTCTAGGTAGAAATGCTCGTCGCGGCGGTTGAGCAGGCTGCGGGCGTCGATTTCGTCGATTCGCTCGACGATCCGCTCGGCGGAGGTCGGAAAGGTCTCTTGCAGCCAGCCCGCCAGATTGCCGGTTTGGCGAGCGTTGTCGATCGCGCTCTGCAGCACCTCAGCAATGTCCAGCACCTCTACGCCGTTCTGCTGCAGGATTTGCAGCAGTGCCGCGTGCTCCCGCTGCCGGCTCGGGTTGGCACCGGTCCAGCTCAGTGGATGGCCACTGCCGAGACCGACCATACGAGCCATCTCCTCGCCGCCGCTGAGAGCGAGAGTGGCGTGCAAACGTCCGGTATCGGAGAAGACGCCGAGCGGCGCCGGTTCGACCGAGGCGACTTGGGGCGTTGCCGGCTCGACGGCCGGGGATTCAGCCGGCGGCTGGCAGGCGAGCCAGCAGCAGGCCAAGACGATCGTTCCGGCCCATGGAATCATGTCGAGCCGCGATGGGCTGTTTTGCATCCGCGACCTCCGATTTCATGGCGCGACCTGCTCTAGCAAGCGCTCGACGTCGCCACCGCGTACCTGGGCGACATCGTCCTGGTATTTGAGCAGGACTCCGAGAGTATCACTGACGTTCTCGGCGGTCAGCGCAGTCTCGTTCAAGGCGGCGAGGGCGTTGGCCCAATCGAGGGTCTCGGCGACGCCGGGGCGCTTGTAGAGGTCTTCCTGACGCAGGGCCTGCACGAAGTCGACGACCTGGCGCGAGAGCTGTTCGGAGGCGCGCGGCGCCTTAGCGCGGACGATGCGGTATTCCTTGGCCGCGTCGGGGTATTCGATCCAGTGATAGAGACAGCGCCGCCTGAGGGCGTCGTGGATCTCGCGCGTGCGGTTGGAAGTCAGGATGACGACCGGCGGCTGCTCGGCGTGGAGGGTGCCGAGCTCGGGGACGGTGATCTGGAAATCGGATAGGAGCTCGAGCAGAAAAGCTTCGAACTCCTCGTCGGCACGGTCGAGCTCGTCAATCAGCAGGACCGGCGGCCCCTCCTCGCCGACGCCCGGTCGGATGGCCGCGAGGAGCGGGCGCTCGAGCAGAAACTCGGGCGCGAACAGGCTGTGGCGAGCGCTCTCCAGGTCGACCTCACCGGCCGCTTCGAGCAGGCGGATCTGCAGCATCTGGCGGCTGTAGTCCCACTCGTAGACCGCGGTGGAGATGTCGAGCCCCTCGTAGCATTGCAGGCGGATCAGGCGAGCACCGAGCAGAGCCGAGAGTGCCTTGGCGATCTCGGTCTTGCCGACACCGGCTTCACCTTCGAGAAAGAGGGGCTTGCCGAGCGCCAACGACAGGAAAATGGAGGTCGTCAGGCTGCGCTCGGCAAAGTAGGACGCCGCGGCGAGCTGCTCTTGCAGCTCGCCGATCGAGCTCGCTCTCCCCACCTAAGCTAACCTTGCTCTCGGTCGCGGGCCTGCTTCAAGGCACGCTTGCCATAGGCCTTGGCCAGCGCGACGCGGTACTCGCCCGAAGCCTGGATGTCGCCCAGCGGCTCGTCGATCTGCAGGTTCTCGTCCACCGCGCGGTCGATGTCTTCGTCCGACAGCGAGCTGCCGGCGATCGCCGAGCTGACGCCGGTGGCATGGTGTGGCGTCTCAGTGACGCCGTTGAAGCAGAGATGCGCTTCGTGGCCAACGACGCCACGCCGCCGGACCACCGCGGCGGCGCCGCAGATCGCGTAGCCGGAGGCGGGGTGCTCGAACTTGAGGTAGGCGGCGCCGGGCCCGGAGCTCGGCACGTCGATGGCAGTGAGGATCTCGTCCTCGCCCATCGCAGTCTCCAGCAGACCGGTGAAGAAAACCGCCGCCGCGACGCTGCGCTCGCCCTCCGGTCCGGAGAGGTGGACCGTGGCGCCGAGCACGACGAGCACCGCTGGCAAATCCGACGCCGGGTCGGCGTGGGCGATATTGCCGCCGATCGTGCCCTTGTTGCGCACCTGGACATCGCCGATGTGGCCGGCCGCCTCGGCGAGCAGCGGGCAGTGCTGCTGCAGGGTGTCCGAGGCCGCGATCTCGGCGTGGGTGGTCAAGGCGCCGACGCGAACGGAGTCGCCGCCATGGCTGATGCCACGCAAGATGTGGATGTGACCGATATCGATCACCGCCTGGGGCTCCGCCAGACGCAGCTTCATGATCGGCAGCAGGCTGTGACCGCCGGCAAGGACCTTGGCGTCGTCGTGGCGGTGGAGCAGGGCGACCGCCTCTTCGACGCTGGCGGCGCGAAAGTATTCGAAATTCGCGGGATACATCATCACCCTCCGTTGCGGTGGATTGCGCGCCAGATCTTTTCCGGCGTCAGCGGCATGTCCAGGTGTTTGACGCCGTAGGGCGACAGCGCATCGACGACAGCGTTGGTCACGGCGGCGGGGGAGGCGATCGAGCCCGCCTCGCCGACGCCCTTGACGCCCAGCGGATTGTGGGGGCACGGGGTGACCGTGCGGTCGGTTTCGAAGGACGGCAGGTTGTGCGCCCGCGGCACCGCGTAGTCGAGCAGCGTCGCAGTGACCAGCTGACCGCTCTCGTCGTACACCGCGTTCTCCCACAGGGCCTGGCCGATGCCCTGGGCGAGGCCGCCGTGGACCTGACCCTCGACGATCATCGGGTTGATGACGTTGCCCACATCGTCGACGCAGACGTAACGTGACAGTTCGACGGCGCCGGTCTCCGAGTCGATCTCGACGACACAGATGTGGGTGCCGAAGGGGTAGGTGAAATTCTCCGGGTTGTAGAAGGTGGTCTCCTCGAGACCGGGCTCGATGCCTTCCGGGATGTTGTGCGCCAGGTAGGCTTGCAGCACCACGTCGCCCCAGGCCTGGGACTTCGACGGGACGCCCTTGACTTTGAACTCACCGTCCTCGAAGACGACGTCGTCTTCTGCCGCCTCGAGCAGGTGCGCCGCGATCTTGGTTGCCTTGGTGACCACCTTGTCGAGGCTGACCGACAGGGCGCTGCCGCCGACGGCGGCGGAGCGGCTGCCGTAAGTACCCATGCCGAAGGGGATCTCGCCGGTGTCACCGTGCACGACCTCGACCTGGTCGACGTCGATCTGCAGCCGATCGGCGACCACCTGGGCGAAGGTCGTTTCGTGGCCTTGGCCGTGGGCCGAGGAGCCGGTGTAAACGGTCACCGAGCCGGTGGGGTGGACCCGCACCTTGCCCGATTCGTAGAGCCCGGCCTGGGCGCCGAGAGCGCCTACCACCTGAGACGGCGCCAAGCCGCAAGCCTCGATGAAGCTCGAGAAGCCGATACCGAGCAGCTTGCTGTCGCCCGCTTCGCGCCGCCGCGTCTGCTCGGCGCGCAAGTCGTCGTAGCCGGCGAGCTCGAGGGCACGGTCCATGGCGCCGTCGTAGTTGCCACTGTCATACGCGAGGGCGACTTGGGTCTGGTAGGGGAAGGCGTCCGGGCGCACGAAGTTGCG
>JBCCGX010000684.1:0-5710 GCA_039029035.1 Acidobacteriota bacterium
ACGTCACGGCGACGATACGCAGTTCCTCGGCGCTCGACAACAGGAGCGCGGTGCGTAAGGAGCGGTAGGCCTCACAGACCGCGAGCTTTGGATTCTTGTGCGGCAGCAGCTCGATCTCACGCTTCGGTTCATTACCATCGGCAGTCTTCTTCTTGCGCTCACGGCCGAGACGCTTGGAGCCAGCCCCGCTTCGACCACCGTAGCTGTAGCCATAACCATAGCCATAGCCATAAGCGCCCTTGATGTAACGGCCCATGATGCCGCTCCCCTTGCCCTCCTCCGCCATGTCCGGCACGACGGCCAGAGTCGGATAACCGAGAATGCTCTCGAGCTCCTCGGGGGACTTGATGGTTCGATCCATCACCTCGAGCAAGAAAATGCCGCCGAAACCCAACAGAAGGCCGACGAACAGCGCCTGAGTAAGGCCGCTGCGCAACGAAGGCCTGAACGGCTGTGTCGGGATGATGGCGCTGTCGACGATGCTGACATTCGATTCCTGTGTTGTCTGGGTGCGCGACGCCATCTCTGTTTCCGATTGGCGCTTCAGCAGGTCGTCTCGCAGTTCTTTGCGGTGCTCGATGTAGGTCTTGTGGTTGGCGTACTCGATGGCCGACGAATTCTTCAACCTGGCGTCGGCATTGAGCCGGCGCAACTCGTCCTCGAGGCTCTGTTCTTCGCGCCGTGCCTTCTGCAGCTCGGAGTACGCACGGTCCTTGGCTTCGTTGTACTTTTCGCTGATCAGACGCTCCAGCTGGCCCCGTTTGTCCTCGATCTCCTTCTTGCGGTCGACCATCTCCGGCCAGGTCGGAAGAAAGGTGGAGAGCTTGGTCTGGTAGTCGCTCTCGAGCAGAAAGAGCTCGGACTTGAGCTCGCTGACACGCCCACCAGAGCTGGTGTTGGCAACGGTCTCTTCAGCCAAGCTCAAGATGCCGTTATAGGCCGCCTCCAGGCCGATCCGCTCACTCAGAACCTTGTTGTGTTGTACTTCCAAGGTGTTCTGCCGTTCGATCAGCGCACCGCCCTCCGGGTCGAGGCCGAACTCGCTGTCGCCAGCCAACGAGTCGAGTAACTTTTGACGATCCTCGATCTCTTGGTTGAGGGTATTGATCTGGTCGGAGATGTAAGACGCAGCCTGACCCACCGTCGTACTCCGGGTCTCGATCCCCCATTCGATAAAGGCGTGGGCGTAGGCATCAGCGATCTGCGCGGCGAGCTCCGGCACGGTCGACCTGAAAGAGATCTCCACCAGCTGGGTTTCACGGATCGGTTTGACGTCGAGCCCCCCCTGGACTTGAGCCGCCAGGCGCGCGACCTCGATCTCGGAGGTCGGCGTCTCGACCTCGCCATCCTCGGACGGCGGTTCCGCCGGGCGCCCGGTGAACGCCGGATTTTCGTAAAGCCGCAGATTGTGGACCACACGCTCCGCCATGCCGCGACTGCGCAAGAGACGGTACTGGGTGGGGTAGTACTCGAGATTCCACCAATCCTCGAGCCAGCCGGCCTGGCCCAAGGCGACGAGCGAAAGGCGCTTGCGCTCGATCTGGATGATCGTCGTCGACATGTACTCTTTGGTGGTCAGCGAGTAGCGAATCAACGCATAGGTCGAAGCGATCACCAGGCACGCCAGCACTAACGGCCAGCGCCGGCGCAGACCGTTTAGATATTTGCGGATCTCCAACCCGTCATCGCCCGGCGCCGGAGGCAAGTCGGGCAGCGCTGGCATGGGTGGCATCACCTGCATCGGCTGCGTGGGATAAGCGGGCAATCCACGCCGGGATGAGTCGAAGGGCTCCGACATCAGAAGAACGACTCCTTGACGATAATCAGATCGCCGTTCTCCAGCAGGATGTCCGGCTCTTTGTTGTTCAGCACCAGGCGAAAATCGACCAGGATCTCCTCGCGCTCCTCGCTGGTCGTCTGCCGCTGAACCCGAATCTTGCGTGACGCCTTGTCGGTCAGCCCACCCGCACGGGCGATGGCGGTCAGCAGCGTCGCACGCTCTCCGCCTTGAAACGCCTGGGTGCCGGGGGTCCCTACCTCACCGATCAAATGCACCCTGAGCTCCCGCGCCGCCGGTACGTTGATCAAATCACCGGCAAAGATAGGAATATTGAGCCGGGGGTCACCAGTCTCGATCAGCTCGGCAACGCCGATGCGTACCTCGGCGCTCAGCCCGTTGCTGGCGCGGCGGCGGACGACGATCTCCGAGCCGTGGCTATCGCGGATGCCACCCGCGTCCATCAAGACTTCCAGGAGCGTCGCTCGGCCAGGAATGAAGTGATTGCCGGGAGAGCCCACGGCGCCGAGAATCGAAACCGGGCGGGAACGGAAGTTGGCCACCGAGATGGTCACGGTGGCCGAGCGCATGCCTCTCGATTTGAGCTGACTCTCGAGCCGGTCGGCCAGCTGGCTCTCGGTCAGCCCCCGGGCCAGCACCGTGCCGACCAACGGCAGGCTGATCGTGCCGTCTTCGGCAACCGTGACTTCCTGATTGAGCTCCTCGGTCTCCTCGACGTGGATCTGCAGGTTGTCGCGCGCACCGATGCGATAGGATTGCGCCACCAGATCTTCCTGGGCGGCAAGGCGAGCTGCGCCCGCCGTTATCGCTGTAAAGGTCGCCAAGCACACGAGAAACAAGCGTCTCATCAGCTGAGACTACAACAGATCCCGAAATCGGTGCTAGCTACGGTCAGGCGACGCTTTCCCCGGCGACCCGACTTGGCCTCCGGCTAGTCGAGCCGCCTCGCTCCGCACGGGCGCGAACGACTGTATTGCGACCCCAGAAACCCCTGAGATATACTCGAATCGAAGTTTGAACAAGCGTAGGGGTTGGCGAAGGAGAGCCCATGCGAACGCAAGCAATGATTCCAACTACTTTTTCTCTCATCTTGGCCATTTTGACCTCGGTTGCCCCCGCGGTCCTTGCCCAGGGCAGCTTGACGATCGAAGCCGACGATGTCGAATGCCTGCCAATCGGTGACAATGGCGTCGGCTGGGCCACCGTCGTCAACAATCTCCCGGATACCACGGTGCATCTCAATTTCCGCCGCCTGCACGATGCGGTGGAGGATCTCTACTACGTCCGCATGCGGCCTTCCGGACAAGATCGCTACTGGGGCGTCTTTCCCAAGGCCGAAGATCGCGTGCTCGACCGCCACGATCTCATCGAGACCCGGGACGAGGTCCAAGAAGAGTATCGCTGGGCCGCTTGGTGGCGAGAGAAGGAGATCACCGAGACTCGTGATCCCAACGACCCCCATGACCAGGCCGAGCTCGACGACGACTATCTGCGTGAGCGGGCCAGCCTGGGCAAGAAGCTGCCGCGGGATTGGCTGGCCACGATGGACGACCCGACTTTCCAGGATTGGCTCGAACAGTTGGAGAACGAGCCGGCGGAGTACTTCGTCTCGGTGCACGACGCCTACGGCAAGCAGTTGGCTCGCTCACCGACTAGGGTGACCGAGGTGCGCGAGAATTGCCGGATCGAGCTCTCGCCTCAAGAGCGCGGCGTGGCCGAGAACTTGACCGTCGGTGAGACGGCCTATTGGCAGCGCGACGAAGAGGTCTTCCACTGGCTTTGCGACGGCATCGTGACACGGATCGACCCCAACAACGTCCTGCGCGGCGATGGTATCTGCCGGGCGTGCGTGATCGCCTGGTGGAAGAAGAAGGCTGTCCTGCTGTCGACTGCCGCGATCGTTCCGACGACGACGGTGATCGTGCACAAGGACCCGCCGGCCCCCGTGTCCCAGGACTGCCCGAACTAGCGACTCGCCTCCCCGTCGCGCTAGCGACCTGTCGCGACCTTCTGGGCACGGTCCCGCGACCTTCAGCGCACGGTCTCGGCAATGCGTCTGAAACAGCCTCAGGCGCTCCGTTGAGTGGGCTGAGCGTCGTCCCTGAACTCTCGCTTCCTCAGCCTCGAAATGCTAAGATCCTGTCGCTTCCCTGGAGTGACAGGATGATTTGCGCCTACCGGGATCACTCTGCACGACTGGGTATTCTTGTCGGTCTCGCGGCACCGAAGGGGGCGGAGCCTATCCAAATGAACAGCTTGCCCATGCTCCAAACCTGATCGGCCCTTCCCGATGCCTATCCTCAAGCCGGAGATCGACCTCCACCCCAGCGACCTCTTCGACGCGGCGCCGCAGCCCTGGAAAGTCGCCTACGTCCGCAGTCGTCAAGAGAAGGCCTTAGCCCGGTACCTCCTGCGGCACGACCTGCCTTTCTATCTACCTCAATACCTGCACGAGACCCGGTCCGGCGGGCGCCGGCGGGTCTCGAGTCTGCCGCTTTTCGCCGGCTACGTCTTCTTGCCGATCTCAGTACCACAACGCCGCAAGGCCCAGGAAAGCAATCTGTTGGTCAAGCTCATCGACGTCGTCGATCAATCCCTGCTGCACCGCGAGCTCTTCGATCTATGGCAGCTCCAAAGCTCTGGCTCACCGCTGGTACCCCACCCCTACCTCGAGATAGGCGACGAGGTCGACGTCATCGCGGGTCCGCTGAAGGGCTGTCGCGGCAAGATCCAGCGCTACCAAGGTCACTTGCGCCTGGTTCTCTCGGTCACTTTTCTGCGGCGCTCCGTCTCGACCACTCTGGCTCGCGACGCCGTCGTGCCGGCCAACCTCCCATCGCCGAGAGTCGAACGACCTGGGCGCCCTGCCTCAGCCTCGGCCGGGCAGCATCTTTCGACCGCCTGAAGAGCCTCTGCACCCGAGGATGAGCGCGGTAGTCACGGAGCACGATCGCTGATGAACTGGTCTCAGAAAGTCGTCTTGGTCACTGGAGGAACCGGCTCCTTTGGCCGTGAATTCACTCGCTGCCTGCTCGCCAAGCACCCCCCTGCGAAGCTCATCATCTTGAGCCGCGACGAGCTCAAGCAGCACGAGATGCGGACCTCCGGCTTCGACGATCCCAGACTGCGTTTTTTCATCGGCGACGTGCGCGATGCCGATCGCCTGCGCCGCGCCATGGGAGGCGTCGACATCGTCGTCCACGCGGCAGCGCTCAAACAGGTGCCAGCTTGCGAGTACAACCCGATCGAGGCGGTGCTCACCAACGTCACCGGGGCGCGTAACGTCATCGACGCGGCGCTCGACTGTGGTGTCAACCGCGTCGTCGCGCTGTCCACCGACAAGGCGGTGAATCCGGCAAACCTCTACGGCGCGACCAAACTGGTTGCCGAGAAGCTCTTTGTCCAGGCCAACTCCTATAGCGGCACGTCGCCCACCCGCTTCAGCTGCGTTCGCTATGGCAACGTCGTCGGCAGCCGGGGTAGCGTTATCCCACTATTCCTCGAGCAGAAGCGTCGCGGGCGCCTGACGGTGACAGACCCTCGCATGACCCGCTTCTGGATCACCCTCGAGCACGGCGTCGAGTTGGTGCTACGCGCCATCGAGGAAATGCACGGTGGCGAGGTTTTTGTCCCCAAGATTCCGAGCATGAACATCATGGATCTGGCCCAGGCGGTGGATCCCGAGTGCGAGGTGGAGGAGATCGGCATTCGGCCTGGCGAGAAGCTCCACGAGGCTTTGATCTCGGAAGACGAGAGTCGCCAAACCGTGGAGCTCGATGAGATGTTCGTCGTCCAACCCGCCCATCCCTGGTGGTCTGGTAAGCAATGGGACAACGGCCGCGCTCTGGAAGAAGGCTTCAGCTACACCAGCGACAACAACTCGAATTGGCTTTCGGTAGACGCCCTCCGCGA
>JBCCGX010000685.1:0-5705 GCA_039029035.1 Acidobacteriota bacterium
CGCGGCGCCAGCTGGCGTTGGCCCGGAGTCAGGAGCTCGTTGCGCGAGCTGATCGCCAAGCCGTCCGCGTGCCGTATCGTCGGGCAGGGGACGATTTCGACATCGAGGAAGAAGTCGCGCACCATGCCGCGCACCAGTTCGAGCTGCTGATAGTCCTTCTCACCGAAGTAGGCCCTCTTCGGGCGCACGGCGAGCAGCAGCTTGAGCACCACCGTCAGCACGCCGTCAAAGTGGCCGGGCCGGCTGGCCCCACACAACCGGGTACTGAGCTCGCTCTCGCTCAGGCGGTAACGGTAGCCTTCGGGGTACATCTCTTGCTCCGTGGGACAAAAGACATAGTCGACGCCGAGCCCGTGAGCGATCTCGAGATCGGCCTCGAAGGTTCCCGGATAGCTGCCGAGGTCGTTCGGGTCATCGAATTGGGTCGGGTTGAGGAAAATGCTGAGCACCGTAACGTCGTTTTCCGCCAGCGAGCGACGGAGTAAGGACTCGTGGCCCGCATGCAACGCTCCCAGGGTCGGCACGAAACCGACTGTCTGTTGGGCGAGCTCGGACTCAGCCAGCCGCTGCCAATCGCCGACGGTGTGGACCAATTTTGGCATGGTAGCTCTCCTTCTTGCTGGGGAATTGGTTGGTTTCGACATCGTCGGCGTAGTGATCGAGCGCCTGCCGGACGAGATCGGAGCCGTCGAGGTAGCGGCGCACGAAGCGGGGCTGAAAGGTGGTGTTCAACCCCAGGAGATCGTGCAGCACCAGCACCTGGCCGGAGGTGTGCGGTCCGGCACCGATGCCGATGGTCGGAATCTCCAGGGCTTCTGTCACCGTCTGTCCGACCCCGGCCGGCACCGCCTCGAGCACCAGGCTGAAGCAACCCAGTTCTTGCAGGGTGCGGGCGTCGGCGATCAACCGGTCCGCCGCGGCCTCACTCTTCGCCTGCACCTTGAAGCCGCCGAGCTGGTGCACGGATTGGGGGGTGAGACCGAGATGACCCATCACCGGCACACCGGCTTCGACCAGGGCGGCGATGACGTCCTCGTGACCGCGCAGGCCCTCGATCTTTACCGCCTGGGCGCCGGCCTGCATGAGCTGGCGGGCGACGTCGACGGCATGGGGCACGCCCTGGCGGTGGGCCAGGAAGGGGAAATCGCCGACGAGGAACTTGTCCGCCGCGCCGCGCCGCACGGCGGCGACGTGGGTGGCCATCATCTCGACCGTTGCCGGCAGGGTCGACTCGTGGCCGTGCATCACCATGGCAGCGCTATCGCCGACCAGGATGCAGTCGATCTTCGAGTCGGCGACGATACGTGCCATGGTGGCGTCGTAGCAGGTCACCATCGAGATCCGTCGGCCCTCGGCCCGATAGCGAGCGAAGTCGCCGACGGTGTCGAGGCCGCGTTCTTTGGCTGGGCTCTTCATGCCGCGACCTCCTTTGCTTGGGGGCTCGCGGCCCGGGTGAAGGCGCGGTAGAGCTCCGCCAGCTCCGGCCTTTGAGCCGCCTCGAGGGCCGCCAGGTTACGCTGGATGGTCGCTGCATCGCCGCGGGCCAACGGGCCGGTGAGCACGGTTTGCGGCTCGGCCGATTCGAGGTTGGTGGCGGTGCGGCGCAGGTAGGGGATCGCGACAGCCGGATCGATACCCCAGCGCTCCTCGAGCTCGGCGAAGAGCCATTGCCAGAGGAGGGTCGTGCTGTTGCCGGCCAGTACGCAAAACGCGTGGTAGAGCGCCTTGTCGGCCCCTGGGATCCGCACTTGTGGGTTCTTCAATCCGGGCAACAGCTGCGCCAGACCCGGCCCTTCCCTCTCCAGAACGAAGGGGATGGTGGAGTAGATCTCGGCGGCATAGGGCTCCGGGCCGAAGGTACACAGAGGATGGGCGCTCCACGCGCCGTCGATACAGCGGCTGCCGGAGAAGTGAACCCAGATCGGGCCATCCGATTGGCGATACTGCTGGATGCAGTCGGCCAGGGCGTCGTCAGCCAAGGCGACCAACACCCGGTCGTGGTGGGCGATGGCGTCGGCTAGGGGTGGATTCCCGTCGGGTGCTGGCGAGTGCCAGCCGTGGCGACGGCTCCACTGGCGGCAGGGGATGCCCAGATGCCGCAAGTAGGTGGCGAGATGAGTGGCTAAGCGGCCGTCTCCTAGGAGCAGCCAGGGCTTCGCGCACGGTACCTGTCCCATGGATCAAGTCCTTTCTCGAAGCTGGGTCTATTGGCCCAGAGCTTCGGTGCGAAGAGATGCGGTCGTGGAAAGAGCTGCGATCGAGTCACGGTGCACAGGGTGCATCCATGCTCGGGATCTATTTTAGCGCAGATCCTCGGGTTGATCCAAGTGCCGCTCCTGTGACGCCTCTATTAGGCAGAGTCGAATGCCCGACCCATTACAACCTAGGAGGCGCCATGAAGGTCCAGACTGCGATCCGCGGCGGCGAGCCCGAGAAGGTCCAGGATCTCGACGATCCCTAGCAGTCTCTCGAGGCAGAGTCCGAAGCCTGATCCATTCACAATCTAGGAGACATGACATGCAGGTCGAGACCGCGATGCGCGCGGGACAGCCCGAGACCATGCAGGTCCGGACGATCCCTAGCGGGACCTCGCGAAGCCCAGTGAGATCCCGATTCGTTCACAACTTTGGAGATTTGCCATGAAGGTCCAAACTGCGATCCGTGGTGGTGAGCCAGAAACCATGCAGGATCCGGACGATCCCTAGCCAGAGCCTCTCGAGGCAGTATCCGCAGCCTGTTCCACTCACAAACTGGGAGATTTGCCATGAAGGTCGAGACCGCGATGCGTGCTGGTGAGCCCGAGAACGTCCAGGATCTCGATGATCCCTAACTGGGCTCGGGACAAGCACAACCCGGGTTGAGTTTCTGAGCGGCGGCCTCGGCGTCATCACCAGGCGCTGAGGTAGCCGGACTCGAAGCCGTCGGCGAAGAGGGTGGTGCCGGTGACGATGGTGGAGCCAGGCACGTCGTTGCCCTGATCGTCACCGAAGGAGACCGGTGGATCGGTGGCGAAGGCGATGTGGCTCGCTAGCCAGCCGTTGCGGGTCGGGGTGAGCTCGATCTCGACCAGCAGGCCTTCCGGCAAGGGCAGGCCCGAGAGGTTGGCGAGTAGAAAGTCGAGCTCACCGTCGGTATCACCGGCATCGAAGCTGACCATCACGAGGCCGGGCGTACCGAAGGGGAAATGGACGGCATCGGGCACCCCGTCGCCGTTGGCATCCGTCGGGTCGAAGTCCAGGCGATCGAGATCGAGGTCGAGGGAGAAGACGATGGCGCTGATGGTGAATCCGTTGGCGAGGAAATCGATCGGCACTTGCAGAGGCACCCCGAGACTCAACGGTAGCGTGCCATCGAGGCGCAGCTCGGGGCCCAGAACTTCGCCCGCCGACACAGCGGCCGGCGCCAGGATGGACAAGGAGAGAACGAGGCAGAGGAGAGCTTTCATGGCAGCCTCTCAGGGAGAGGAGACGACACCGGTGCCAAGCAGCGGTGTCACGCCAGACACCGCTGTCGTCTCGAGGTGGGAGGTTGACTCAGCGTTCGATGAGGGTCTGACCCGGAGCACTGGCGCCACTCAGCGTGCCGAAGGACGCCGGCGGTGCGTCCGAGAAGCGCAGTGCCGAGCTGAGGCGACCGCGGCGGAGCGCTCGTAGCTCGATCTCCACTAGCACGCCGTCGGGGAAGGTCGAGCCATCGGTCAGCGACAAAAGGAAGTCGATCTCACCGTCACCGTCACGGTGATCGAACTGCACTGAAGTGAGGTCCGGTGCGAGTCCGGCTAGATGGACCGCGTCGGGCATGCCGTCCTGGTCCTGGTCGCCAGCCACGAAGCGTAGGTAGACCGGATCGAAGTCGAGCGAGAAGGCGAGGCTCGAGATCGCTACGCCGTGGCTGTGCAAACGCACCGGGATGCGGATCGTCTCGCCAGTCTGGAAGATCGGCGAGCCGTCGATGCGCAACTCGGATGCGGTGCCGGCGGAGAAATTGCCGCCCCCGCAGGTGCCGCCGAAGATTAGCCGGATGGTGCACGAGACGTCGCCGGCGTCGATGTGGGTGTCGGCATTAGCGTCGCAGCCCACCGGCGAGCCGACGAAGGTGCCCCCCGGGGCGTCGACCCACAGCGAGCCGTCGCCGTCGAAGATCTCCAGCCCGGCGGCGACCAGATCGGCCGCCGTCACGAGGCCGTTGCCATTGCAGTCGCCGCGTGGACCGGGGTAGATCCGAACCGAGCCGTCGGTGGTGGTGCCAGGCACATCTTGGGCCAGGTCGTCAGAGAAGGTCGCTGCCGGATCGGCAGAGAAGACGACCGGGGTCGAGATCGTCGATCCCAGGGCAGGCGAGCAAGTGGTGGTGAAGGTGATCCGTACCAACGGACCGTCGGGCAAGGTAGCGATCGGCGGGTTGAAGTCGGCGATCGCGATATCGATCTCACCATCGTCATCGCCCAGATCATGGAAGACGGTGACGCTGAAGTCGCCGGGTACCAAGATCTCGATGGCGTCGGGCAAGCCGTCGACGGGGTTGGCGTCGGTGTCGTCGAAGTCGAGGCACGCCTGGTCGTAGTCGACCGAAAAAGTGGTGGCGGCGATGCCGACGCTGCCGGCGGTGAAGTCGATGTTGACGTCGACCTGCTCACCTTCGGCGGCAGGGATATCGTCGGCGATCGTCAAGCCGGGTGCCGGGTCGTCGAGGGTCAGGATCTCGGTACTGGAAATGCGTGTGCCGCCGTCCTGGCCGCCGATGACGATCACCCTGCTGTCGGCCAGCAAGGCGGCGCCGTGCAAGATTCTGGAGGTCGTCAGGGAAGGGGCTGGTGACCACGTATTCAAAGTCGAGTCGTAGATTTCCGTTGTCGAAAGCACGCCGGAACCGTTGCTCACCGTACTGCCACCGGCGATCAGGATCTGTCCTGAGGGCAGCAGGGTGGCGCTGTGATGCGCGCGAGGCTCACTCATGGGTGCCACCAGGGCCCAGGTGCCGCTCAGTGGATCGTAGAGCTCCGCGCTGGCCCGGGTCTCGGTGTTGATTTTGTACTGGCCACCGGCGACTAGGATCTCTCCCGACGGCAGTAGGGTTGCCGTATGTTGGCTCCGGCTCTCGTTCAAGGAACCGGTGGCAGACCAGGTGCCGGTCGCGGGATCGTAGATCTCACAGCCGGTCGTCGCGAGGTTGCTGGGCGCCCGATCGCTACCTCCCACTACCAGAACCTTCCCGGCGTCAGGACCCTTGGTGAGCAGCGTGGCCGAATGCCCGGCACGGACTTCGGCCATGAATCCCGTCACGCTCCAGCTGTCCGTGGCCGGATCGTAGATCTCGGCGGAATCGTAAGTCGGGCCGCTGCTATGGCCGTTGTAGCCGGCAGCCATGAGCACCCGGCCGTCAGGCAGCAGCGTCATCGTCGCCAGGAAACGGTTGATCGAGGGATCGTTGGCGGTCCGGGCCCAGCTCCCGCTCACTTCGTCGTAGCGGTAGGCGCTGCGCGGGTGCGGATGGCCGCCGACATGGGGATCCTCCCCGGCGATGAGCACCTCTCCGCTCGGCAAGAGCACGCCACTGTGAGTCCCCCGATGGGCCGACGGCATGGGGCTCGCGGCTGTCCATGCGGAGGCGCCGCTGTCGAGGACTTCGGCTGTGCCACTGAAAATGGTCCCGGTCGTCACACCACCGGCAGCCAGCCAATGGCCTGAGGGTAGCTCCACGAGGGA
>JBCCGX010000686.1:0-5704 GCA_039029035.1 Acidobacteriota bacterium
ACCGGCGCTGCCCTCGGCCTGCAACCGAGCCTCGAAGTCTTGACCGAGAGGGTCGAGCAGCTTGCCCGAGCTGGCTACCGCCGGATCAAGCTCAAGATTGGCCCAGGCGCCGACCTCGAGCCCTTGCGAGCGGCACGCGCAGCGCTCAGCAAAGCCCACTCCAAGACCAACGACCCAAACGATCACCGCGTCGGCCTCATGGCCGACGCCAACAGCGCCTACACCCTCGCCGACGTCGAGCATCTCGCACGCTTCGACGCGCTCGACCTGATGATGATCGAACAGCCCCTCGCCTGGGACGACCTACGCCACCACGCCGAGTTGCAGCGCCGGTTGTCGACGCCGATCTGCCTCGACGAATCGCTCACCCACTGTGCCCGGGTGGACGACATGCTGCACTTCGGTAGTGGCCGTATCGTCAATCTCAAGCCGGGCCGGGTCGGCGGCCTGGCCGAATCCCTGGCGATCCACGACCTATGTCGCCGTCACGACGTCCCTTTGTGGTGTGGTGGCATGTTGGAGAGTGGCATCGGCCGGGCCTATAACGTCGCCCTGGCCTCCCTGCCGGGATTCAACCTGCCGGGCGACCTCAGTCCCTCGGCCCACTATTGGGAGCGAGATATCGTCGAGCCCGAATGGACCATGGACGCGCGCGGCCGCATCGCCGTGCCACGCGGGACCGCGGGCCTCGGTGTGGCGGTAGACGTGGATCGCATCGACGACTTGACCGTGCGCCAGGAGACTCTCACCGCGGCGCGAGCTGCACAGACGAGTCGATAACCACCCAGCTCAAGGATCGGCCACAGCCCAGCAGCCATCGTGGCCACCGTCGACGAGGGTCTTGCAGAAGGCCTGAGCGCGCGACGCGCGCGGGAACTCGCCGAGTTGGATGCGGTACCAGATCCCACGCTCCCCGAGATCGACCTGCACGATGCGCGATTCGACCCCGGCCACTTGTGCGGCGAAAGTTTGCTGCAGCTCGGCCAGGAGCGCCTCGGCCTCCTGCCGATCTTGCCGCGCTGCGACCTGGGCCCGATAGACCCGCTTGGCTGAAGAGGTCGACGGCGGTGGAGGCGTCGCGCGTGGAGGCGGCACGACGCTGGGCGCAGGCGAAGGCTCCGAAGCGGGCGGCGGCAGGGGTTCGGCGACGGCCACCAATGTCTCTGTCGGCTCTGTCGGCTCCGGCTCCGCCAAACGACGCGCCAGCTCAGTGTGAATTTCTGTCGCATTGCCGCACAGCTCGGCGTTCGCTCCGCCGGGTTTGCATTCGCTGTCGAGAATCCGCCCAGCGCGCTCGGAATAGCCCAGCGCATCGGCTCGTCGACCTTGCTTCTCGAGCAGGCTGGCGAGGTTCACCAAGCCGACCGCGACAGACAGATGCTCGGCACCAAAGACTCTCTCTTCGATCGCCAAGGTCTTACGGTAGAGCGTCTCGGCGTCGCCATAGCGCCCCTGATCGCTGTACAGCACCGCCAGATTGTTGCCGCGTAGTGCCACGGTGGGATGCTCTGATCCTAGCTCTTTCTCCGCCAGCTCGAGTGCCCGGGCGAGCGGCGCCTCGGCGTCGGCCGGCCGGTCCAAGCTGCGATAGATCACCGCCAGCTGGCTGAGCAGCTCGGACAGCGCCAGGTCGTCCTTGGTCTCCGACTGGGCGGTGCCGGCGTTCCAAAGATCGAGGCTGCGCTCGTAGTACGGCAAGGCCTCTGCGTAGCGCCCCTGATGGAAGAACAGTCCGGCCAACTCCCGCACCACGAAGGCAACCTCGGGGTGGTCGGCCGGCAAAGCGCCTTCACGGATCTCCAGAGAGCGACGATAGAACGATTCGGCGTCACCATAACGCTCTTGCCCGGTGCACAGAGCGCCCAGGTTGTTGAGGATGGTGGCCAGCTCGAGCTGGTCCAGGCCGCCGACTTCGCCGACCTCGAGCGAACGACGGTACAGCGTCTCGGCGTCGTCGACCTTGCCACGCAACTGGCGCAAGAGCCCGAGCTCGGCCAGGGTACGCGCCATGTCCGCGTCCTCGTCGCCCCGCGCTTCGTGGATCTCCAGGGCGCGTTGATAAAAGCCGTCGGCCTGATCGAGGTCACCGCCGTTGACTGCCAGGGCGGCCAGGCCCCGCAGGCTCGGGATGAGGTCGGCGCTGGCCTCCCCGAGGTGTTTCTCACCGACCGCCAGCGACCGCCGGTAGAGCGCCGCGGCCTCGGTCCCCTGCCCCAGGACGTGATGCTGCACCGCCAGATCGTGCAGCACGTAGGTCAGGCTCGGGGCCTCCTGGCCGAGATTCTCCTCGATCGAGCCGATGAGCCGCTCATAGAGGGGAATCGCTTCCGCGTGGCGGCCATCGCGACCCAGCTGCCGCGCCTCGGCCAACAGCTGTTTCGGATCCTCTTGCGCTGCCTTCGGGTCCTCTAGCGCTACGTTAGGGTTCTCTTGCGCTACGACCGTGGGAGCGAAGGCTAGAAGACCGAAAAAGAGCGTGAAAATCGTGCAGCCGGCGCGCATCAACAGAGTCATTCGGCGGTCCGCATCTCTTCTTTCAGCCAGCCGCGGGCGCGCTTCCAATCGCGTTGTACGGTGCGCACGGAGACCGATAGCGCCTCGGCGGTTTCTTCCTCTGTCAGCCCGGCGAAGAACCGACATTCGACGATACGGGCCAAGCGCTCGTCCAATTGAGCCAGGTTCTTGAGTGCCTCGTCGAGCCCCAGAAGCCAGTCGGCCTGCTCTTCGATCGCAATTCGCGCTTCGTCGAGCCCGGTGTGGGCCTGCCCACCGCCGCGCTTGGCGGCCAGCCGCTGGCGTGCGTAGTCGACGATCACCTGGCGCATTGCACGGGCCGAGATGGCGAAGAAATGCGACCGATCTTGCCACGAGGCGCGCGACTGATCGACCATCTTGAGGTAGACCTCGTGCACCAGGCCGGTGGTGTTGAGGGTATCCCCCCGCCGGCCGCGGCGCAGCTGCCGCCGCGCGATGCGATGCAGATCGTCATAGACCATCGGCATCAACTGGTCGAAGGCACCGTCCTCACCCCGACCATGGGCCTGGAGCAAGTAGGTGATGTCGTTCTTCGGTTGTGTCAAGGGCCCGCTCCCTGCAGGTTGGAGTGTCAGCCGGATCTTACCATCCATCTGTCCTATCAGAGCAGGCTGAGCTGCCCCTTCTCTCCCGGCCAGACGGGCATCCCACCGACCTCTCTGCTGCTCAGAGACTGGCTGAGAGCGGCGTGAAACTCACGAGCGAAGGGCGGCGCGAAGGCGTTGTCCGGCCGGTGGATGAAAACGAACGGGGTCTTGCCGGCTGCCAGCCAGCCGCCGAGAACATCACACCAGGTCTCGATCCAAGGGTGGTTGACCAAAGAGTGAGGATGTCCGATGAACCGCAGGATAGGCTCCTCACCGAGGGCCTTCTCGCGCACCGGCAGATTCGGCTTGCGGTGACGGGCGCCGAGCACCGCCGGATGCTGATCATCACCACTCCGCAGGGCCCGGGTATCCATGATCACCCGTTCGCAACGCCGCGCGATCAACAGCTCGTCCGCCGCCTCAGCGGCACCGCCCTCTTCCCTAGGGCGGTAGAAGTCCGGATGGCGCAACTCGACAGCGTACCGAAAGCGGGCTGGAAGACCCTCGAGGAAACGAGCGAGCAGGCTCAGGCGTTCGGGACCGAAGGCGGGCGGTAGCTGCAGCATGAAGGCGCCGAGGCGCTCGCCCAAGGGCGCCATCCGAGCGAGAAATTCCTCGGTCTCGGCTGCGGCGTAACGCAAGCCTTTGACGTGGCTGATGGTGCGCGGAAACTTGAAGCAGAAGCGAAAGCTCGACGGTGTGGCGTCACGCCATCGGTCGACCGATTCCGCCGAGGGCAAGCTATAGAAGGTGGTGTTGCCCTCGACCGTATTGAAGACCTCGGCATATTGGCTCAGATAGTCGCCGGCGCGGCTACCGCGTCGGTAAAGTGTGCCGGCCCATTCTTTGATGCCCCAGGCCGGACAGCCCAAATAGTAGCCACGGATCGCCATGGCGAACGAGGTTACCAGCATCCCGGAAGCCGGTCGTCCTTGTGGCCTGCGCCGCAGCTCCGGAAACTCGCCGGATCACTCGCAGACCGAATAAATCCTGGTTGCGAAAAGCCTATCCGTCTCCCTCTTTCTCCACGCTCGCTGTATTCCCACTGCGTGCTCGCTGCGTGCTCGCTCCACAAGGACGACCTCTCGAGCAGGATCTCTCGAAGACGACCTCTCGAGCACGAAAAACGGTGTTTCGAGATGGGGGAGAGCTAGCGGTACTCAGCTTTGAGAAGAGTGAACCGGCGGACGATGTCACCGTCTCGGCTACAGCCCAGGCGGAGGGTCGCCCCCGGCTTGAGGCTGTGGGCCTTCTCGAAACGACGGCGCACCCGGCCGTCCTGAGTTTCCAGGGTGCGGATCGACACGCCCACTGTGGTGTAAGGGTGTCTGTTGAGCACCGAACGCCAGCTCCCCAGGTTGCCGCGACCACACGTGCCCGATCCGACGATGTCGATCACTGAGCGCGGTGGGCCGTCCGGCTCCCTCTTACCGTGGGACACGGCGCTCGAGGTATGCACGATCGAATATCGCATTTCGAAATCCCCCGAGACGCGGGTGCAGCCGAGGTGCTCTTCGGCCAGGGGATCGATTGTGTGCGTCGCGACCGAGCTCGAGCGGAACCAGCCCTCGTCCCACTTTGACACCTCGACCTGTGCTGTCAGCGCGCCGTAGGCGCCGCCGTTCTCCAGCACCGCTTCGCGGCCTTCGCCATCGGGTCCGCAGGAGCCGGTGAGGAAGAGGTGCAAGTCACCGTGCCGGCTGACCGTCTCGTCGTCCAGATCCGCCGCTCTCTCCTCGGCGTAGGACGCACCGCGCCCACGCCCGGCCTGCTCGAGAGCAACCGCATCGTAGCCCGCCAAATCGGTCACCTCGAGCACTCGAACGAATTGTGGCAGCGGCGTCTGCACCGCAACATAGCCCACGCTGCCAGGCTGCTCCTCGACGTACTTCAACACAGCGGCATCGGTCGCCAGCTCCGGCGGAGGATCGCCTTTGCCCGAGAAGATCCGAGATTGCCAGAACCTCTTGATGGCGCTCACCGAGCGGCCGTGGATCACCCGGCTGAAAGCCTCGCGAACCGGCGACTCGGGGGGCTGATCCACTGGCAGCGTCGAGGTCCCGTCGTCCCAACGTGCCGCCTTGAGCATAAAGACCCGGGAGAGCTCGTTGGGTGTCACCGATCGCGCGGGATGATCCGTACCGACGACAATCTTGAAGCCCAAGTCCTTGGCACCGCTCGCCCACACGGTCGGAGCGATGAGTGCGGCGACAACGAGCCAAGCGAGAGCTTTCTGCATGACGGATCCCCCTGAGCAAGTCCCGAGCTGGCGACCGCCTGGTCAGGGCTCTCAGCGCGGAGAGCCCGGCTCGCAGTACCAGCTCACGGTAGGGCGACGGCGAAACCGGCGCCGATAAGAGCCTTCATAGAGTTTTACGGACGAAGCGGCCGCCGCGTTGGCTCGACGCCACACGCTTCGGTCGCGCTACTCGACGGGTGCCCTACTCGAAGGTGGCCGGATCGACGAAGATGGCGGCCAGGGCAGCGTCACTGGGCAATGCATCGCGTAACGGCTGGCCTCTCTGCAGCTGCGCCAGATCGCCCTCGAGTCGCCGCAGCAGCTCGTCGCGGCCGGCGCCGCG
>JBCCGX010000687.1:0-5689 GCA_039029035.1 Acidobacteriota bacterium
CGCCGAGGAGGCCACCGACGAGGAGGAATCCGAGGCTGCTGAGGACACGCAGACCCACGCGGAGTTTGAGGCAGCTTCTGCCGAGACGCTAGAAGCAGAGGCTGCGGTAGCCGGAGATGCTGAGGGTGAAGCGGCTGCGGACGACGAAGCCGATCAATGGGTGGCCGCCGAAACCGCGCCGGCGTTGGTCGAGGTCAAACCATGAAATCGCCGGGCGATCGGTTGCAAAAGGTTCTGGCCCATGCTGGCGTCGCCTCACGCCGAAGGATCGAGGAGATGATTCGCGACGGTCGTATCACGGTCAACGGCCGCGACGCCGTGCTTGGCCAACGAGTCGATCTGGCGCGGGATGCAGTCAAGGTCGACGGCAAGCGGATCCAGGCTGGCAGCGGCGAGCGGCGCTACCTCCTGCTCAACAAGCCGACGGGTTACGTTTCGACCCGCGAGGATCCGGAGGGCCGGCCGACGGTGCTCGACCTCTTGCCACCGCGTATGCGCAAGGGGCTGATGTCGGTCGGTCGGCTCGACTACGAAAGCGAAGGGCTGCTGATCGTGACCGACGACGGCGACTTTGCCCAGCATGTGGCCCATCCGCGCTACGGTTGCGTGAAGACCTACGATGTGAAGGTGAAGGGGCGACCGGAGGCTGCTGCAATCCAGCGGCTGCGCAACGGCATCGTGCTCTACGGCAAGCGGACGGCGCCGGTCTCGATCGCGTCCCGCCCGGCCCCGTCCGGGCCGCGTGAAAGCGTCAGCAACTCGTGGTGGACCGTTCGCCTGGGCGAGGGACGGACGCGGCAGATCCGCGAGATGTTCTTCCGTATCGGGCACCCCGTGAGCCGCCTGCGGCGTGCCGCGATCGGCGCCCTGGCCGATCCGCAACTGCCGCGCGGTGCCTGGCGCGAGCTGACCGAGAAGGAGGTCGAGCAGTTGCGTCGGCGCACCGCCGAGCCGGCGCCGCGGCCCGCGCGCAAACCGAAGCGAGCCGGGGCCAAGCCAGGCAAGGCCGAGACGAGCAGCACCCAACCGGATGGAGGCTCCAAACGGGGCGCCCCCAAACGGGGCGGCCCCAATCGGGGTGGCCCCAAACGGGGCGCCCCAAAACGGGGTGGCCCCAAACGGGGTGCCCCCAAACGGGGTGGCCCCAATCGGGACAGCCCCCAGCGGGGCGGTGCCAAACCGGCCCGAGGCCCAGCGGCAAAGGGTCGGGCCACGGGTGCCAAGTCGGGCCGACCGACGGCGGGTCGATCCGATTCTGGCCCAGCGGCCAAGCCTGGTGGTCGCAAGTCGCCGGGGCGGCCAGGCCGATCCCGGACGGATAGATCATCCCCTGGTAAGCCATCACGTGGTGGGCCTGGCGGCCGTGGTCGGCGTGGCGGACGATGACTGAGCCGCAGTCGGTCGACGGGGCAGTGGCGGCTGGGGGCAGCGATCTGGTGGTGGCGATCGATGGCCCTTCAGGGGTCGGGAAGAGCACGGTTGCCGGTCGCCTGGCGGAGCGTCTCGGGGTTCCGATGCTCGATACCGGGGCGATGTATCGTGCCGTCGCCCTGAAGGTTCTTCTCAGCGGCGTCGATCCGGACGATCGCGAGACCGTCCTGAGGGTCGCGGCGACGGCCGATCTGGCGCTGCGGCGGTCGGCCAGCGGCAAAGTGGAGGTGATGCTCGACGGCGAGGCGGTCGGGGGCCGGATCCGCACGCCCAAAGTTTCCCGCGCCACGTCCAAGATCTCGACTCACCCGGAGATCCGCCAGCGTCTGGTCGAGCTGCAGCGGACCTGCGCGGCGCGTTATGGAGCCGTAGTGGAGGGACGCGATATCGGCAGTGTGGTCTTCCCGGACACGCCGCACAAGTTCTTTCTCTCTGCCCGCCCTGAAGTGCGCGCCGAACGTCGGCACCGGGAGCTGATAGCGAGCGGCAAGGCGGTGCCCTTCGAGCAAGTGCTGCAAGACATCGAGGAGCGCGACGCCCGTGACAGCGGTCGACGCGCGTCGCCTCTGGTTTGTGACGAAACCTACCTCGCCATCGACACGTCGAATCGTACGGTCGATCAGATCGTCGACCGAATGGTCGAAGCGATCGAGAGTCCGAGAACCGCCGCAGCGGCGGCGAGCGAATGAGCCCCGCAGCCGCGACCGATCTGGCCGAGCGGCTCGAGCGTTGGGCCCGCGAGGCCGGCTTCGATCGCGCCGGCGTTGCGGTGCTCGAGCCTTCGCGGCAGGGCCATCACCTGCGGCGCTGGCTCGAGCTCGGCTGGCACGCCGAGATGGAGTGGATCGCCCGCCGCACCGAGCTGCGCGAGGATCCCGCCCGCTTGTTACCGGGGGCGCGCTCGGTCCTCTGTGTCGCTCTGCAATACCACCCTCTGGTGGGGCAGGAGGAGCCGACCGGCGATCTGTGGCCACGGGTCGCGCGCTATGCCCGCGGCCGCGACTACCACGACGTGATGGGCAAACGCCTCCGGGCTCTGGCCGCCAGAATCCGCGAGGCGATGCCGGATTGCGACACCCGGCCCTATGTCGACACCGGCCCTCTGCTCGAGCGTGAGCTCGCGTCGCGTGCCGGGCTCGGATCCCAAGGCAAGAACACTCAACTGCTCCATCGGGATTGGGGCTCCTGGTTCTTGCTCGGCGAGATCCTGCTGACGGTGGACGTCGGCGGCGATTCTGCCGATCGTTCGGAGGCTGGCTCCCGAGATTCGGCAGCGACTGCTACGCAAGCCGAGCCCATCGAAGCGGTGCCGCCTGATCTCTGTGGCAACTGCAGCCGTTGCCTCGAAGCGTGCCCGACCGGCGCGCTGGATCGCGCGTACCGCCTCGACTCGAATCGCTGCATCAGTTACTGGACGATCGAGCACCGTGGCGACCTGCCGGAGGCGGCCCGCGAGATGATCGGTGATTGGGTCTTCGGCTGCGATATCTGCCAGGAAGTCTGCCCCTGGAACGACAAACCGCGCACCGGACGCCCTTACAGTGGTGACCACCCGGAGCTACGCTTGCCGGCGAAGCGCGGCGAGCTCGATCTGGCAGGTCTTCTGGCCCTCGACCGTGAAGGTTATGTCGAGCGTTTCCAGGTCAGTCCGATGAAGCGCGCCAAGCTCGAGGGATTGCGACGCAATGCGGCCGTGGTGATGGGTAATCGCGGCGATCAGGGGTACCTGGAGCCGTTGACCCGGGCCCTGGCCGATGACTCGGCCCTGCTGCGGCGCCACGCCGCCTGGTCTCTTGGCCGCCTCCGCTGTGACGGTGCTGTAGCGGCTCTTTCGGCGCGTCGAGGGGTAGAGAAAGAGGCCTCGGTGCAGGCCGAGATCGTCGCTGCTTTGGCCGCTTCTGCTGGGGCGCAGACGGCGGGTGAAAATAGTTGACACCCAACGGCACCCCACCTATACTGCAAGGCCCGAGTTCTCAAGCACTTAGCCAGTTGCTATTTCGCTGATCTCACCGCGCCCTCTCCATCTTGATTCTGCGCCCGGCCTTTCGATTCTCGCCCGGTGCGGAGACTGCCTCCACCAGCCGGCGCGGCTGATCACCCGAGGCTCGATTCCCACCCGTCAGTCAGAAGCCAGGTGCGTCGTGTGCCTGATCCCGTTAACAAGGAGGTTCGTTAGGCAATGGAACAACAGAGCGACGAGACAAATACCGAGGCCGGCATGGTGCCGGTCGACGAAACCGAGCTGGACTACGAGCAGCTCGTCGCCCTCTATGACGAAAGCATGCGTCATCTCGAGGAAGGTGAGATCGTCACGGGTCATGTGGTCGAGGTCACATCCGGCGAGGTGGTCGTCGATGTCGGATACAAGTCCGAAGGTCTGATTCCGATCGGCGAGTTCGCCGACTCGTCCGGGGAAGTCAACATCAAGGTCGGTGACGAAGTGGAGGTCCTGCTCGAGAAGACAGAGGACCTCGAAGGCCACGTTCTTCTTTCGAAGATCAAAGCCGAGCGCATGCGAATCTGGCAGGACATCGAGACGTCCTACAAGGACGGCTTGATCATCAACGGTCGCGTGATCGACCGCATCAAGGGCGGTCTGACAGTCGACGTTGGCCTGCGAGCCTTTCTACCTGGCTCTCTGGTGGACATCAAACCGGTCAAGCACCTCGAGTCCCTGCGCGGTCAGGAGCTCGAGTTCAAGGTGATCAGCCTCGACCGGCGGCGGAACAATATCGTCCTGTCGCGCAAGGCGGTGCTGGAGAAGGAATTCGCCAAGAAGAAGGCCGAGACCCTGGAGAAGTTGATCGAAGGCGCGCGTCTGCCGGGCGTGGTCAAGAACATCACCGACTACGGTGTGTTCATCGACCTCGGCGGCATCGACGGTCTGCTGCACATCACCGATATCTCCTGGGGCCGAGTCAATCACCCCTCGGAGCACTTCGGCGTCGGCGACGACACCGAGGTGGTCATCCTCAAGTTCGATCCCGAGACCGAGCGCGTCTCTCTGGGCTACAAACAGCGGACCGAGGACCCCTGGACTCTGGTCGACAAGAAGTACCCGATCGGCGTGCGCGTCGAGGGCAAGGTCGTCAGCCTGGTCGACTACGGTGCCTTCGTCGAGATCGAGGAGGGTGTCGAGGGTCTGATCCACGTCAGCGAGATGTCGTGGACCAAGAAGGTGGTCAACCCGTCGAAGCTGCTGTCGGTCGGCGACGAGGTGCAAGCCATCGTCTCCGAGCTCGATATGGGCAACCGGCGGATCAGCCTGTCCCTGCGTCAGACCGAGCGCAATCCTTGGGAGGAGCTGGCGGACTCGTATCCGGTCGGCAGCGTAATCGAGGGCCGGGTTCGCAACCTCACCGAGTTCGGCGCTTTCGTCGAGATCACCGAGGACATCGACGGCCTGATCCACGTCTCCGACATGAGCTGGACGAAGCGGGTCAAGCACCCGAGCGAAGTGCTCAAGAAGGGCGACGTGGTGCGGGCGCGGATCACCAACATCGACGTCTCCAACCAGCGTGTCTCGCTGTCGATCAAGGAGTTCCTGCCCAACGAGTGGGACAACTTCGTCACTGAGTACCACGTCGGCGATACCCTCGACGGCAAGGTCGTCAACGTCACTGACTTCGGTCTCTTCATCGATATCTACCAGGGCCTCGAAGGCCTGGCGCACATCAGCGAGATCGATCTTCCCGGCGGTAAGCTGGAGGACCACTTCGCGGTTGGTGAATGGGTCTCGGCGCGTATTCTGCGCATCGAGGAAGACGAGAAGAAGGTCGGCCTGACCATGCGTGGCGTACCGCAGCCAGAGGCGCACGAGATCGAAGAGCTCGAGGCGGCGCATGCGGCGCAGAGCGGTGTCGACGCCGATGGCCTCGGTGATGCTCTGGTCTCCAAGGCCGAGAGCGAGGAAGACGGCGAAGAAGCAGCCGAAGCAGTGGAGGAAGCCGTCGAAGCAGCCGAGGAGGCCGTCGAAGCGGCCGAGGAAGCTGCAGAAGAGGTCGCCGAGGAAGCTGCAGAAGAGGTCGCCGAGGAAGCTGCAGAAGCTGCCGAGGAGGCCGCAGAGGAGGTTGCTGAGGCTGTCGAAGAGGCCGCGGAGGAAGCTGCCGCCGAGGAGCCAGCCACGGAAGAGGCTGCCGCCGAGGACGCTTCCGACGAGGATGCCGAGAAGAAGGACGCCTGAAACAGCAGTGCATGAACAAGACGTCGATCGAGCTTGGAGGGATCCATCTTGCCCGCACGTGACGCCATGACCAAG
>JBCCGX010000688.1:0-5686 GCA_039029035.1 Acidobacteriota bacterium
CGAGCCGAGCTCGCTCTCGACCCGAACCGTCCCACCGACCTTCTCGACAATGCCATAGACCGTCGACAGTCCCAGACCGTTGCCTTTCTCTTTGGTGGTGAAGAACGGCTCGAAGATCTTGTCCAGGGTCTCGGGGCTCATACCGCAACCGGTGTCGACCACCGAGAGCACCACGTAGCGCCGCCACACCTCGGCCGGGTCCGTCGTCTCCTCCAAGTTCGCGTCCAGATCGCGATGGCAGGTGCGGATGGTCAACGAGCCGCCGCCGGGCATGGCGTCGCGCGCGTTGAGGATCAGGTTGAGGATGATCTGCTCGAGCTGCACCGGGTCCATGAAGACACGCTCCAGCTTGGGCTCGAGCCGGGTGCGGAATTCGATGTCCTCGGGGATCAGCCGGCGCAGCATGCTCTCCGACACCTCGACCATAGTGTTGAGGTCGCAGGCTTTGGGCTGAATCACCTGGGTGCGGCTGAAGGCGAGGAGCTGCCGGGTGAGGAGCGACGAGCGCTCGGCAACCCGACTGATGGTGGAGACCCGCTCGCGCAGCGGATCCTCTTCGCGCATCAGGTCGGTCAGGATCTCCGCGTTGCCGAGGATGATGGTCAGCAGGTTGTTGAAGTCGTGCGCCACGCCGCCGGCCAAGCGCCCCACCGCATCCATCTTCTGCGCCTGGGCGAGCTCCTTGTCGCGCTGCCAGAGGGCCTCCTCGGTCTTCTTGCGCGCCGTCACGTCGCGCAGGACATAGATCACCCCAGCGCCGCTTTCCAGACGGACGGTGTAGCAGGAGAGCAGAAAGACCCCGTCGATCACCAGGTCGTCGCGCTCTTCGAGGAAGCGCCCTTGGGAGAGCAACTGGTGGCCGACGGCCTGGTCCTGCTCGCCTTCGAGGCCGAAAATGACCGACCCGTCTTGCTGGCCGACGACCTCCAGGAAGGTGGTGTTGAAGCGCCGGCAGAAGGCCAGATTGACGCGCAGAATCGAGCCGTCCGCCTCGACGATGGCGATCGGATCCGAGATCGCATCGAAGGTCGACTCCCACTGCTTCTTGCCTTGCTCGACCACCTTCAAGAGGCGAGCGTTCTCGGTCTCGAGATGTTTGCGGCGGGCGATCTGAGCAATGATCGAGAGCAGCCGGTCGAGATCGAGCGGCTTGACCATGTAGGCGACCGTCGAAGGTCGCACTGCCAGGGCGGCGTTGTCGTGCGAGGCGTGGCCGGTGATCACCAGGACATCGATCGACGGCAACAGCTCCTCTACCCGGGCGATCAGATCGAGGCCCGAGACATCGGGCAGATCGATGTCGACCAACAGGATGTCGAACGATGTCTCAGCGCAGGCGGCGAGGGTCTCGCTACCGGAATGGGCCACCGCCACCTGGTGCCCCTTGAGCTCCAGGACATCGCGCAGCGTCAGGCACACGCCAGCATCATCGTCGGCGACGAGGATCGAGCAGACGTCGCTCACTGTGGCCCTATCACTGCTGCTCCGGTCCCATCACTGTGGTCCTAGCTCGGTGACCCTACCCCTGTGGCTCCGGCCGCCGGCGTCCCCGTTCGACCGCCTGGCGGATCGTACGGATGATCAAGGCCATGACGTATTGCAGATCGAGGGGTTTGGCGATGACCTCGATCGCCCCTTCCTGCTTGGCGTCCTCGACCAATGCCGAAGCGGCGTAGGCGGTCATGAAGATCACGAAGCTCTCGGGCGACAGGCGCTTGATCTCGCGGAACGCTTCGACGCCGTTCATCCCCGGCATCCGGATGTCCATCAGGATACCGTCGGGCTGGCGCTGCTTGACCCGCTCGACCGCTTCGTGCCCCGAGTACGCGACATCGATACAGTAGCCGGCGGCCCCCAAAATATCTTCCAGGGTAGCGACCATCCCTTCGTTGTCGTCGACCACCAGCAGCCGCTTGCCGACTTCGGGCCCCGTCATGCCGCTCCTCCGCCGCCCAGCCCACCGGCTGGCAAAGTGAAGTAGAAGCTGCTGCCCTGGCCGGGCCCCGGCGACTCGACCCAGGTGCGGCCACCGTGGAAATCGACGATGCGCTTGACCAGCGCCAAGCCGATGCCACTGCCGCCGGTGCTTTTCTCGACCTGCTGAAACAGACCGAAGACATCGCGCGAGCGCTCCGGCTCGATCCCGATCCCGTTGTCTTTCACCCACACCACCCAGCTGCAGGCCGGCCCGGTTTTGTCGGTCTTGACCGACCCGGTCTTGTCGGTCTTGACCGACCCGGTCTTGTCGGTCTTGACCGACCCGGTCTTGTCGGTCTCGACCGACCCGGTTTTGTCGGTCTCGACCGACCCGGTTTTGTCGGTCTTGACCGACCCGGTCTTGTCGGACCCGGTCTCGTCCGTCCCTGTCTCGTCTGAGGCTGTCTCGGACCGCAGCGTCTCGCCCGGCAGCGTCTCGTCAGGCCCTTGCAGCCGGGCGCCGATCTCGATGCGCGGCTGCGGCTGGTCGCCCATGAACTTGATCGCGTTGTCGACCAGATTTTGCACCACCTGCAGCAGGCGCAAGCCGTCGCCGTGGACGGTCGGCAGACCCTCGGCGATCTCCACCGCGACGCCCTTCTGATCGATCGGTCCGGCCAGCGAATCCACCGCCTGGCGCACCAGGCCGGCGAGCTCGACATCGCGCGGCGGGTTGACGACCCGCCCGATGCGCGACAGCTCGAGCAGCTCGTCGAGGAGCTGCTTCATGCGCAGGGTGGTCTCGGTGATGCGGGCGATGTCGACCCGCACCTGATCGATATCGCCCGCCGCAGCGCTCTGTTCGATCATGCCGAGGAAGCCGGTGATCGTCACCAAGGGACTGGTCAGGTCATGCGAGACGGTGTACGAGTAGCGCTCGAGCTCGGCGTTCTTCTCTTCGAGCTGCCGGATCAGCGCCTCCCGGCTCTCCACCAAGCGTTGGTTCTCCAGCGCGACCTGCTTGCGCCGGGAGATCCCGTCGAGGATCGCCAGAAGGCGGTCGAGGTCGATCGGCTTGACCAAGTAGCCGATGGTCGATCGGCTGACCGACTGCACCGCGTTGTCGAGGGAAGCGTTGCCGGTGATGATCAGGATATCCATCCCCGGCTGGCTCTCCTCCAGCTTGGCGATCAGATCGAGGCCGGAGAGATCCGGCAGGCTGATGTCGAGCAGCAACACATCGTAGTCGCGTGCGGCGCAAGCTTCGAGCGTCGCGCCGGCGCTGTTGGCCACGTCGGCCGGGTGCCCCTTCACTTCGAGAATGTCGCACAACGTCCGGCAGAGATTCCGGTCGTCGTCGGCCAAGAGCACCCGGCAAGCCTCAACCGGCGGCATCCTGCTCTCCTTCGGCCGCCTGCAGGATCAATCGGAAGGTCGAGCCTTCGCCCAGGCGACTCTCGCATTCGATCCGCCCGTCGTTGAGCTGGGCATAGCGCTGGGAGAGCGGCAGACCGAGCCCGATACCCTTCGCCTTGCCGGTGTAGAGCGGCTCGAAGATCTTGCCCAGATCGTCTTCGGCGATGCCGACACCGGTGTCGTGGATGTCGGCGATCAGCTCGCCGCCAGCGCGCCGGCATTCCATGCGTAGCGTGCCGCCTTCCGGCATCGCCTGGATCGCGTTACGCAGGAAGTTGGCCAGGATACGCTCGACCTGCCCACTGTCGCCCCGGGCGGTCAAGGGATCGTCGCCGAACTCGTGCTCCAGTTGCACCGACTCGGGCACCTCGACCACCGCCAAGGCCTTGTAGAAGGCTTCTTGCAAGACGAACTGCCCGATCTGCGACACCGGATCGCGGGCATAGTCCAACAGCTCGGTGATGATTCGGTTGGTCTTGATGATTTCATCTTCGATCAGACCGAGATGTTGGATGGCCTTCTTGTCCTGCAGCTTCTGGGTCAGGCGCAAGAAGTAGATCGAGTTCTTCATCACCCCGAGGGGGTTGCGAATCTCGTGGGCGACGCTGCCCGCCAACTGGCCGAGGATGACCAGCCGCTCGCGCCGGCTGAGCTGATCGCGCGCCTCCTTGAGCTCGACGACCATGCGGTCGAAACGCCCCTGCTCGGCCCATTTGCTCGCCGCACGCCGGATGTGGCGGATGAGCTCCGTCAGGTCACCGGACTTCTCGACATAGGCGAAGACGCCCAAGTTCACCGCCGCTTTGGCCGAGACGAACGAGCCGTAGGCGGTGTGGATGATGGTGCGCAGTGACTCGTCCACTTCCTTGAGACAGGCGATGAGCTCGGGGCCGGAGATATCCGGCAACCGGGCATCGACCACGGCTACGGCCACTTGCTCGCGCCGAGCGAGGACCAGGGCCTCTTCGCCGGTGGCACAGTCCAGAGTGCGGAACCCTTCCTCCTGCAGGAGTTCCCGCAACGCATGCCGCTGATCGTCGATATCTTCGACAATCAGCACACAGGCGACCTGCTCAGGCCCGTCTGGAGCTGCCATCCTCGGCTTCCCTCAGCTTCCCAAATCGGAATCGAACCCCTAGCCTATACGAATCGCCGCTCCGAGCGGAGCGCTGCGGCTGGCACCAGGGCTAGCGCCAGAGCTAGCGCAACGGGCGCCGGCCGGTTAGTGGCGTAGAGAAACGGCAGTGAAGTGATCGTAATACCACTGGTCGAGCCCCTTGTAGCGCCGCAGCAGGAGATCGCCACTCAACACACCGCCGGACTTCTTGCGTAGCTGGCGCATCTTCTTCACCGCCCCCTTGCCGATCTTGGCCAACAGCACTTGCGCCCCGGCGTGGAATTGAGCCTGGTACCAGAGCCAGTCGTGCAGACTGAGCTC
Organism: Acidobacteriota bacterium; assembly: GCA_039029035.1. GTDB lineage: Bacteria > Acidobacteriota > Thermoanaerobaculia > Multivoradales > J023 > JAAELT01. The sequence goes on from JBCCGX010000688.1 coordinate 4,772, forward strand.
CGGTCCGTAATCGCGCGCGCTGAAAGCTCGCGGACCGGCGTCGCGTGCCAGGAGCTGGTACATGGTGTCGAGATCCCGCAGGCGACCCGCCTCGAGGCGCCGCACCAGGTCGACCGAGGCCAGATGGGTCGTCAAGCCGCGAACCCACTGCCGATCTCCAGCAATCTCGATCTCGTCTACCAAGATCTCGCAAATCTGCAGCTGGGTGATGAAATCCGCCAGGATCATCGTCGCGGTCTGCTGCGGGGTCCCCCGGATCGGCGCTCCCGCCACCGCCGGCAGCGCTCCTTGGAGCATCTCCGACCACAGCGCCACCGTACCGTCGTCGCCTTCGGCCGGCGCCGCCAGGCCGCGCCGATCGACTCGCACCGGGACGCCGTAGGGCACGTCGTAGCGCGCCTGACGCCACTCGTCGCGCGACAACAGGTAGACGTCGATCTCGAGCTTCACACCGACCCAGCGCTTGAAGGCCCGGTTGGCGAGCTCCAGGCGATTCTGCAGATTCGCCGCCCGATCGAGGGATCCGGGCGTATAACGCACCGTCACGGTATCGCCGGGCAACCGGAGGAGCAGGTACACCGCCGGCTTCGGATACAGCTTGGTCGGCGCCTTGACGACGGCCTCCGGCGCCTGGGCCGCAGCGGTCTGTGGAACAGTGAGGCAAACGAGTGCGAGAAGCGCGAGCCAAGCCGTGGCTTTCCTTGGATGGAGCATTGCGTGGAGTGTAACAGCCCGTCGGCGTTCGCGCTCCGTCGCCGACATCGGGCGAAAGGGTTACTCTTGACGCGACGCGAGGGAGCGACCGTTATAAAATCACCCACAGAACGGTTCGCTGAATGATCGAGGAGAGGATCTCGAGGACTGAGACGATGACCGATGCCAAGACCTTCGTCGCCGGATTGGTCGACGAAATGC
>JBCCGX010000689.1:0-5685 GCA_039029035.1 Acidobacteriota bacterium
ACGAGCTGGTGTTACCAGACCGGCACGATCTCTACGAGCACCCGCTGGCGATCGCCGAAGTCAAGCGAATCTTGAAGCTGCACCTGGAGGCACGAGCAGTCGAGCAGTCGGCCAGCGTCAACTGACTCGAAGTCCCGAGTGTCAGGGCGTCTTGGCTTCGTTGTCGGCGTCCGGATCACCCAACATCCGATCGAGATCGGCGCGCGACCGTACCTGTCCACCGTCGACGACGGCCACGATCCGTCGCGTGTTGCGGATATCGGCCAGCGGATCGGCCTCCAGCAGCACCATGTCGGCGATCTTGCCGACCTCTACCGTGCCGCGCTCGTCGAGCACGCCCAGAAGCTCGGCTGGCCCCCGGGTGGCGGCGCTCAGGGCTTCAGCCGGCGACAGCCCTGCGGCGACGAGCAGCTCGAGCTCCTGGTGCAAGGCGAATCCTGGCAATACGAAGCCGAACAGGCTATCGGTACCAGCCAACACTCGCACACCGGCCCGATGCAGTGCCCCGACCAAGGCCGACGAACCGGCTGCGACCTGTTGATTCAATGCCAACCTGTCCGCTGTGGCGTTGCCAAAGAACCGTTCATAGATGCCCTCCCAGCGTTGACGAGCTTCCGGTGGCAGCAGGTGGCGCGGCAGATCCTCGGGCCAGTCTTCGGCCGGCGGGCTGAAAGCCCGGGACCAGACCAGAGTCGGTACGACCCGAGTGCCGTTTTGCTTTAGCGCGCCGAACAGCGCCTCTGCCTTGGCTTCAGAGTAGGACTCCACCAGGTCTAGCTGTAGCGCACGATTGCGCTCGGCCAACTCCGCCGGATCGGCACTGCCGCGAGCCGCCTGGATCTCTGCAAGCTCCTGGCGCAGCTCGACTTCGCGGCTCGAGCAGTTGAAGAGCAGCGCCGCGTCACTCGGCAGGGCCGGCGAAACGTGCTCGATCGTCCGCTGCCCGGCGTTCGAGACTTCTGCCGCAGTGAGGGCATCCGGAACGTGGCCATGCACCGGCAGGCCGACCGCCTGGGCTTCGTCGATCACTGCCAGGTAGGCCGGCTTCGACAGCTTGGCCTGGACTTTGACGAAATCGACTCCCATGGCGCGGAGCGAGCGCACCGCCTGCCGCGCCGCATCAGCGTCTGCGACTGGCAACACCGCAGGCTGCGCCTCCTGCGGCCCATCGACGAAGGGACCCGAGGAGACGATCTCCGGGCCTGGAATCTCACCCGCTGCAATTCTCTGGCGCAGGGCCAAAATGCGCTCCCTATCGCTTCCCATATCGCGCACGCCGACGACACCGTGGGCCAGATAGAGCGCCAGTTGGCGCGACGGCTCGATGTCCGCCTTGGCATCGAACGCCAGGTGAACGTGCGAGTCCCACAGGCCAGGGATGAGAAATCGACCGCGCCCGTCGATTGTTGGTAGCTTCTCGTCCGGCACCAGGTCTTGGGACAGTCCGACCGCGACGATCCGATCGCCGTCGACGAGCACCGTCACATCGTTGCGGGCAGGGTTCCCTGTGCCATCGATCAACGTCACCTGGGTGATCGCAAGCGTAGCCGGCGGCGGCTTCTGCGACTCTTGCGGACCGCACCCGACGGCGGCGACAGCCGACAGGATTCCGATCGCTCTTCCGATCACTCTATGGACATGTCCCTTCACCTGGGTCTCCTCAAAGAGTGCCGTGGTAGCACGCTCCAACTGTGCCCAACGCGGATACGATAGCGTAGTCGCCAAGGCGGATTCCCTGGCGCCTCATCGGATCTAACGTGAGCCAAGCAACCCAATCCCCGGCGGCAAATGCCCCCGTCACCACGGTACGCCAGAAGGTACTCCTCATCGCCTTCGGCCTGGCCCTGTTCTGCCTCGGCCTGGCCCTGGTCGAGGGAGTGATGGCGCTCTTCGGGCTCGGCGACGAATACCTCTATGAAGATCCCTTCGTCGGCTTCGCTCCGGGCAAAGAGCTGTTCGAGCGCAAGACTCTGACGGACGGCGAGGAAGTCTACGCTACTCGAGCGGAGAAACTGGCCTTCTTCAATCACCAGCAGTTCCCGGTCGAGAAAGGGCCGAACACCTACCGCATCTTCACTCTCGGTGGCTCGACCACGGCGGGCCGTCCCTACGACGACAAGGTGGCGTTCTGTCGCTGGCTGGGGCTCTACCTGAACGAGCTCGATCCGACGCGCCGTTGGGAAGCCATCAATGCCGGGGCGATCTCTTACGCCAGCTACCGCGTGGTCCTGACGATGAAGGAACTGGTGCGCTATCGGCCTGATCTCTTCGTTGTCTACACCGGCCACAACGAGTTTCTCGAAGAGCGTTCTTACTCCGACATCATTCACCAAAATCCACTGCTCAAGAAGGTGCGCTTCTGGCTGAACACCAAGCGCTTCTTTGTTACGGCTCGCCATGCTTGGCTGGGGCTGCGCGAGCCGGCAGCCGATGAAGGGGCGACGCTCGAAGGTGAGGTTCGTGCCCGGCTCGACGGCTGGACCGGGCTCGAGCTTTACCACAAGGACGACGAGCTACGCCGGTCGGTCATCGAACACTTCGCCTACAACCTGAGACAAATGGTGCGGGTGGCCCGTGACCACGATGTCGACCTCGTCTTCGTCGAGCCGGTTTCGAATTTGAAGGACTTCTCCCCGTTCAAATCGGAGCATTCAGCGAGTATTTCATCGACCGACGCGGCACGTTTCGCGAGCCGCTTGAGCGAAGGGCAAGAGCGTCTCGCCGCCGGGGAGCCTGGGACGGCGCTCGAGTCATTCGCCGCCGCACGGGAGCTCGACCCCGAGCACGCGGGTCTGCACTATTCCATCGGCCGCGCCCACTTCGCCGCCAATGACTACGATGCCGCGGCCGACGCCTTCGTCCGTGCCAAAGATCTCGACGTGGCGCCGCTACGGGCCCTCGAAAGGACCCGAGAGCTGATCCGCGAGATCGCTGCGGAAGAGGATCTTCCGCGCATCGGTCTACCGGCTCTGCTCGAGGCCGACAGCCGCGAGCGCTTCGGCCACCCGATTCTCGGCAACGAATACCTCCTGGACCACGTGCACCCGGACATCGCCACTCACAGTTTGATTGCCGAGAAGGTGATCGAGATCCTGGTCGGGCAGGGTGTCGCGCGGCCGAACACCGAGTGGAGCGAAGCCAAGCGGCAGGCGATCTATGACCGCTTGGTGGCGTCGATCGATCGTACCTACCATGCCGAGCGCGACCTGAACCTGGCCAAGGTCTTGGGCTGGGCGGGCAAGCTGACAGAGGCCGAAGCACCACTGCGCCGGGCCGCCGCCGTGCTGCGAGGCAACGCCGAGGTCCACTTGCATCTCGGTATCGTCTATCAGAAGGCTGACCAGTTGGACGAAGCGGCCGAGGAGCTTCGGAAGGCCCTGGCGATCGATCCCGATTCTGCCGAGGCACACTTCAACCTCGGTGTCGTCTACGGTCGCCTCGGACGGTTGCAAGAAGGCATCGCAGCGCTCGAAGCAGCCCTCGGCCTACGCTCCGACTACCTCGAAGCGCACTACAACCGCGGCGTGCTGCTGAACCGCCAGGGTGCTTTCGGAGAGGCCACTCAGGCCCTCGAACGGGCGCGGGAGCTCGATCTGGACGCGGCCGAGATTCATGGTCAGCTGGCCCAGGCCTATCGAGGCCTCGGCCGGATCGACGACGCGATCCGCGCCTTCGAGCGCGGCCTCGAGCTCGCTCCGACGAACGCCGCCATCCGGACCGCCCTCGGCGTCACTTTCGGCCGCCAAGGGCGCCTCGAAGACGCCGTACGCGAGCTCCAGCAGGCGATCAGTGACGAACCGTCCGCCGCTGAAGCTCACTACAACCTGGGCGTTGTCTACAGCCAGCAAAACGACGATGAGGCGGCCGAGTCCGCTTTCCTGGAAACGGTCCGCCTGGCGCCGAATCACTTCGAGGCCCACAACAATCTGGGCATTCTCTACGCCAGTCGAGGCGAGTTGGAGGACGCGCGCCGCCATCTGCTGCAGTCGATCGAGACCGCGCCGACCTATGCCGATGCCTACTTCAATCTAGGCGTCGTCTTCGACAGCGCAGGCCAACCGCAAGAAGCCAGCCAGTTGCTGGCCCGAGCGGTGGCGCTCGAGCCGGAAAACCCCCGTTTTCACTTCGCACTGGCGATGATGCACTACGCCCTCGGCGAGCTCGAGTCCGCCCGCGAGCACTTTGCTATCGCTCGCCAAGGCGGCGTCGCCACGCCGCCAGAGATCCTCCACCAGCTCGGCATCGCGGCAACGCCTTGACGCGATAAGATGTCCGGCCAAGCCGCCAAGGCTGGCGACCAGCCCGAACGATGGGCCGCCTCCCCTCGGCGCTAGCGGAGAGCCTCTCCACGCGACTGAAGGAGCCCACCCATGGCAGACCTAGAGATTCAAATCACCGACATCGCTCGTCAGAAATTCGTCGAGTTCCTGGAAGCCGAAGAAGATCCTGGCCAGGCGATACGCCTCGCCGTCGCAGGCCACGGCCCCCACGGATTCAACTACCAGCTCGATGTGGTCAACAAGACCGAAGAAGCCGCCGACCACATCGTGCTCGACTACGACGGCTTCAACCTCCTGGTCGAGCAAGCCAGTGCCGAGTACCTCGGCGGAGTGACCATCGACTTCGCTCAACGCGGCCTCGAGTCCGGCTTCATGTTCGACAATCCGAACAGTCGTTGGAAAGATCCCGTGGCTCAGGCGGTGCAAGACATCCTCGACACCCAGATCAACCCTGGCGTTGCCAGTCACGGAGGCTTCATCACCTTGCTCGATGTCAAGGGCTCGACCGCCTTCATCTCTCTCGGGGGCGGCTGCCAGGGTTGCGGCATGGCTGATGTCACCCTGAAGCAGGGCATCGAGGTGGCGATCATCGACGCCGTCGAAGAGATCGACACCGTGCTCGACACGACCGACCACGCGGCGGGCGAGAATCCCTATTATCAGTCGGCTGGCGGCTCGCCGTTCGCTTGATACCTCCTTGCCGGCGCCGTGGTGGTCGCCGGCACTACATCGAGCCACGAGCCGCGATTTGACGATCCATGGCCGGAAAACCCCCTGACTTCGAGCAGCTCTTCGAGCGCTACTATCGGCCGGTCAGCTACTTCTTTGCCAATCGTGGCTTCTCCTCGGAGGAGAGTCGCGACCTGGCCCAAGAGACCTTCCTCGGTGTTTTCAAGGGAATTGCTGGATTTCGACACGATTCCAGCCCCGAAACCTGGCTCTTCACCATCGCCGGTAATGTTTGGCGCAATACGCTGCGCAGCCGTTCGACCGCCAAGCGCGACGGCAAGGAGCAGTCCCTGACGGGCTTGATCGACAACGGGGAACGGATTCCTGAAACGAGTCCCATGGCCGGTGGCGCACCGCCCCAAGGCCCACTGGACGATGCCTTGGCCGAAGAACGCATGCGGCTGCTGCGTCAGGCCCTCGAAGAGCTACCCGACAAGATGCGGCGCTGCCTGATGCTGCGCCTCGATCGTGGCCTGAAGTACCGTGAGATCGCCGTGCTGATGCAGGTCTCGATCGAAACCGTCAAATCGCAAATCTTCCAGGCCAAGGTGCGCCTGAAAGAAAAGTTGGCAGACCGAGCCACCGAATTCGATGGGTTATAGTGGATCGATGAGCGCCTCGGAAACCAGTCTGGCTGCGTCGCTTCGCCTGCTAGCGCAGACTGAGCAGCGCGCCA
>JBCCGX010000690.1:0-5639 GCA_039029035.1 Acidobacteriota bacterium
CTAGGCTCTGGCTCGTCCTCGGAGGACTTGGCCTGCTGACATCACTGCTCTTTTACAAGGTTGCGCTCTCTGCCGCGGATCATTTCGGGCAGATGGTGCGGGCTGGTTTCGACCTCTACCGTCTCGAGCTCATGGGCGAGCTTCAGCGACCGGCTCCGAAAGATTTCCGCCAAGAGCTCGAGCAGTGGGAAGAGCTCAGCAAGGTCGCGGTCTACGGTGAGCGGGAATACGGTCCCGGGTTCAACTTCGATTTTGTTCAACCGCCGTCGTCGCAGATCGTTGAGCCACCGCCGCACCAGAGAGGGTAGAAATGCGATTCTGGCTGTCTTTTCTATCGCTTCTTAAGATCCTGTTGCTGGTGTTCTTGAGTCTGCTCGCTGTGGCAGGTCCCATCTTCCTGAGCTGGCGACATGCAAGCGGGAGTGGGGGAGCTCTGCGGCTGGTTCTCGTAGCGTCAAGGGATATCCCACGAGGGGAGAAGATCCAACAAGCTGACCTCGGCTTCCAACTGCGCCGGGTGTCGTCGGCGAGCGAGCCCGCTCCGTCGTCGCCTGAAACCAACGTTGTGAAGCCAGCGGGCACTGATCGCATGGGCGGCCGAGTTGCGGTCGCTGTGAAGACGATTGAGGCCTGGTTCCAGCTGCCTTCGCCGAATCAACTGCCAGAGGGTCAAGACGCGCCCATAGAGCTGCCTTCGGCGGCTGCCGGAGAGCTCGCGGCGGACTGTGTTCAAGCTGGTAAGGTCCTCCGCCGTCGACATCTGGCGAGCGACGAACATCGCGACCCGGCAATGATTCGGGTCGCGGTGTTGGTGAAGGTCACGGCCGATCTCCAGATCCGTCGCGGCTCCACGGTCGTTTTCCTAAAGGACGATGGTCAGGCGGTCTATCCCGCCGACTGGCGGGATGGACCGATGTTCGGTTACACGGCACTCGAGGCCGTAGATGCTGGTAAGGATGGGAAGATCGTCTTCGTGAACATCCCCAAGGGCGACCGAAAGGCCATCGCAGCTTTGGCACGAAACAGCTGGCGGGTTTCGGTGCACTCGGAGCCCGGTTGCGAGAAGGGTGACCAGCCGGCCGCTGAGGCTACGGCCACCTCATGAGTCCAGGTTAAGATGCTCTCAAACTCTGGATTCGGGAGGACATGATGAGCAACCCTGAGCATGTCGAGATTCTGAGACAGGGCAAGGCCGCCTGGCGCGAGTGGCGCAAGGCATCCGACGAGGTACCCGACCTGAGCGGTGAGAACAAGAAGCTCACCGACCTCGACCTGAGCCACCTCGACTTGAGCGGCGCCGACTTGAGCCACTCCTCGCTGTGGGGCTCGAAGCTGCGCAGCGCCAAGCTGACCGGCGCCGATCTCTCGGGGTGTCGGGCTCGTTTCGTCAGCTTCAGCGCCGCCAAGCTCGCCGGCGCCAAGCTGGTGGGGGCCGATCTGCGCGCCGGCAGCCTGCGGCGCGCCGATCTGACCGGCGCCGATTTGACCCGCGCGGTGCTGCGGTTCACTTCGCTGGTCGGGGCTAAGGTCGAGGGGGCGGTTTTTCACCGCGCTGAAGTGTACGGGGCGAGCGCCTGGAACGTGCGCGGCGAGCCGGCTGACCAGACCGGTCTGGTGATCCGCGAGGGCACCAAGCCGGGGACCGCGACGACGACCGTCGACGACCTCGACACCGCTCAGTTCCTCTTCATGTTGCGCGAGAACAGCAAGATGGCGGACGTCATCAACACCGCCAGCAAGCGTACGGTCCTCCTGCTCGGGCGCTTCGCGCCGCGCCACAAGCGGGTTCTCGACGCCCTCAGGAAACACCTCTTGAACCGCAACATGGTGCCGGTGCTCTTCGACTTCGATCGCCCCAAGAGCCGAGACCTCACCGAGACGGTCGCCAGCCTGGCCCACCTGGCCTGTTTCGTGATTCCCGATCTCTCGGGGGCTAAGAGTGTGCCGCAAGAGCTCAGTTACATCGTACCGTTCCTACCTTCGGTACCGGTCGTCCCGATCGTCGCCGAGAGGTTTGACGTCTACTCGATGTTCGAGCATTTTCTGCGCTACCCGTGGGTACGCGAGCCGGTGACCTACCGCGATGTCGACCACCTACTGTCGATCGTCGACGAAGAGGTCATCGACGTCGGCTTCAAGGCCGCCATGGCATCCCGCGGCCTGCCGGATGCCGAACTGCCTGCCCTACCCGATGACTAGCGCTCCAAGAACCGCCGCTTGCAGTGGAGCTTCTTGGCCCATCCCCACCGGGCCAGGAGGCGTTGCTGTTCGCAACAGCCTCCTGAGCGCTCACTCCGCCCGCAACGCCTCGATCGGATCGAGCCGGGCGGCCCGCCTCGCCGGGATCCAGCAGGCAGCGACGGCGACGGCGCCTTGCACGAGGATCGTCCCGGTGAGCGCCAAGGGATCGACGCTCGAGACCTCGTAGAGGTAGGCCTCGATCAGCCGCGAGGCGAGCAGCGCCGGCACCAGGCCGGCGGCGATGCCGGCGGCGGTGAGGAAAAGAGAGCGCTGCATGACTTCGGCGAAAATGCGCCGCGGGGCGGCGCCGATGGCCATCTGGATGCCGATAGCGGTGGCGCGCTGGCGCACCGCCAGGGCGAGGGTGGCGTAGAGGCCGACGGCGGCGAGGAGCAGGGCGGTGGCGGCGAAGGCGCCGACGAGGGTGAGGACGAAGCGATTGGCCGCGTTGGCCTTGTCGACGTAGTCGTCGAGGGGGCGGAACAGCGCCGGGCTCTCGGGGAAGTGGGCGTGCAGGGTCTCGGTCAGGGACTGGCGCATCGACGGCGAATCCTCGGCCACGCGGACGGCGAGGGTGAGCTCCTGGGAGCGGTAGTAGGAGCGTGGGATGTAGATCGTCGGGCGGGTGTCGTCGAGGCCGCTCTGCGGTACGTAAGGGACGACGCCGATCACTTCGGCATCGAAATAGAGGTTGTTGCCCGAGGTGTTGTAGCGCAGGGTTCGGCCGAGGGCGTTCTGGCCCGGCCAGAGCTGTTCGGCGAGACGTTGGTCGATGACGACCCGCGGCTGACCGGTGCGCTCTTCCGGCGCGTCGAGCCAGGCGAGAAGACCCGGCGGGTCATCGGCGTACACGAAGTCCCGGCCGGCCAGGAGTGGGATCTGCAAGGTGTCGAAGTAGCCCGGCCAGACGTTGCGGAAGTAGGCGACGCTCTCCAGATCATCGCGCCCTTCGTTGGCCGGCGCGTAGGTGCAGGTGCGACTGTAGATGCCGTTCAGCGGCACCGGGAAGACAGCGCCCGCCGCCTCCACTCCGGGTAGGTCCTGCAGAGCGCGCGACAGGTCGTACTCGATCGAGCGGCGTCGGGTGACCCAGTCGCGCAGCGCCGCGATGCGATCCGGCGCGCTGAGGTCGATCCCGCCGGCGACCGTCGAGATGTCGATCGCCAAGACCCGATCCGGCTCGAAGCCCAGGGGAGCCTTTTGCAGCTCGGTGAAGCTGCGCAGCAGGAGACCGCTGGCCACCAGGAGGATCACCGTCAGGGCGATTTGCAGAGCCACCAAGCCCTCGCGTAGCCGGCGTTGGCCACGGCTGGCGCTCGACCCGCGCACCGTCAAGCGGTCGCGCTGGCCGTGGGCCATGGCGCGCAGGACGGGAATCAGTCCGGTGAGGGCGGCACACAAGGGGGCCACCAGTAGAGCGAAGGCAAGGACCTTTGGATTGAGACTCAGCTGGTCGGCCTGTGGCAGGCCGGCGGGGCTCAGCCAAGTGACCAGGTCCATCCCCAGGCGGGCGACCAGCACCCCCAGCAGGCCACCGAGACCGGCCAGCAGGGTCGCCTCGGTGAAAGTCAGGCGTGCCAGGTGCCAGCGGCCGGCGCCGAGGGCGGCCCGTACCGAGAGCTCGAGCTCGCGCTCGCTCAGACGGGTGAGCATCAGACCCGAGGCGTTGACGCAGGCCACCAGCAGTACACAGGCGACGGCCCAACCCAGGAGACCGAGGAGTGGTGTGAGATGGGCGGCGCTCTCGTCGACATAGCTCTCGGCGCCGAGGGCGAAGCGGCTCGCGGCGTGCACTTCGTGCTCCGCCCGCAGGCCGGCGGCGATGGCGTCGAGCTCACCGCGGACGTCGGCCAGGGTCGATCCCGCCGCCTGCCGCCCGACGACCCGGAACCAGCGTGCGGTGCGCGACGCCTGGGTCAGGTCGAAGCGCCAGGGGGCCCAGAGGTCGATCGCCGTACCGAGATCCTCGTCGACACCCGCCGCCGCCGGCATCACCAGCTGGAAGCCGGGCGGCAGCACGCCGACGATTTGGTATTGGCTGCTGAAGGTGCGCAGGGAGCGGCCCACCACCTCCACGTCGCCGCCGAACTCGCGCAGCCAATAGTCGTGGCTGATGACCAACGTGCGGATCGGTGGCGGCCGGGAGTCAGGATCCGGCGGCACGCCATCGGCCGGCTCGAACAGCCGCCCGAGGTGCGGCTTGACGCCGAGCATGTCGAAAAAGTTGGCGGTCACATTGACCTGGCGACCGAAGCTCGGCTGCTCGGTGCCGACCACCGGCGCGACGATGATCTCGCCGAAGGCCCCGACACTCTCGAGGGTCCGGCTGCGGTCGCGGAGGTCAGCATAGTCCGCCGCGCTCAGCAAGTTGGACTGATCGCCTTCCTGCGCCTGGCGGTTCCAGACCATCACCAGGCGATCGGGATCGTGCACCGGTGGGTTGCGCAGCAGCGTCGCCTCGACGACGCTGAAGACCGTTGTACCAATACCGATACCGAGTGCGAGGGTGGCGGTCACGATCAGGGCCAGACCGGGCCGGCGGGCGAGGGCGGTGGTGGAGAAGCGAAAGTCGTCCCAGGCGGCTGCCATCACGGTGTCTCCTCGCGGTCTCGGGCGGTGTGTGTTGGGCTCGCCGGATGCTGACGAAGCGGGCTCGTCACGCAGGATGTCGCCGGAGCGCAGCATGGCCCACAGCGACGCCAGGGCCTCCCAGCGGTAGCGTCGGCGGGCCACGGTGACCGGCGTGCCGCTGTGCAAGCGGCGGTGGAAGGCTTCGTCGAGATCGCCCAGCACGACCTCGCGCCGGCTACCCCACAGCAGGGTCGCGACCAGGGCACTCGCTAGGCGGGGCGGCCGGGCAGTGGGGCGGCTCATTCCGCCCCCGCCAACCGGTCGAGCTCGGGCAGCCAGCCGGTCGCCATGCGCTTCAGGCGCTGGTAGCTGTCGCGCAGCGCCCGGGCGCCGGCTCCGGTGATGCGATAGAAGCGCTTACGGCGACCGCCGCGCACCGGCGTGGGGTCACCGAGGCGAGACTCGACCAGCCCGCGCCGCTGCAAGCGCTCGAAGCCGGTGTGGATCGCCCCCGGCGACAGGCTCTTGCCGGTCTGCTGCTCGATCAGCTCGCGAATCTCGACCCCATAGGCCCGATCGCGCAGCGCGACGAGGGCAAAGAGCAGTAGTTGTTCGACTTCACCAAGGGCTTTTCTTTGCATCGCTCCTTTTATACTTGCAATGCAGGAGAAAAGTTTCAACGGGTGTCGACGTCGGGTCGGCGGCACACTGGCGTGAGCCGCCTCGGCGGAATCTGGTAGAGTCGACAACCTCTTGTCGGGCTGTCTGGTCCGGCTCCCCAACTCTTCCAGCACCACGCCGCCGGCCCCCTACCTCCGATCCTGGCC
>JBCCGX010000691.1:0-5628 GCA_039029035.1 Acidobacteriota bacterium
CTCACTTTCACCGGCGGAGAGCTCTTCCTGCGCCGCGATTGGCTGCCCCTCGCTCGCCGCGCCAGGGAGCTCGGCTTCGCACTGCGGCTGTTCTCCAACGGCACCTTGATCGACGAGGATGTGGCCCGCGCCGTCGCCGAGTTGCCGGCCGCCGTCGAGATCAGCTTGTACTCGATGGACCAGGTGACCTTCGAAGAGATCACTCAGCGCCGCGGCTCGTTCGCCAAGACCCTGCGCGGGATCGAGCATCTGCGGGATCGCGGGGTCGAGGTGCTGCTCAAGACACCGATGATGGTGTCCAACTACCAGCAGCTCGACGCTATCGCGGCTTACGCCGCCAGGATCGGCGCCGGATTCCAGGCCTCCCCCACCATCATGGCGAAGAAGGACGGCGATCCGTCGACCCTCGCCCTGCGGGTTCCACACGAGAAGTTGATCCCGCACTTCGGCGGGCCACACTTGGGCTGCCAGATCCCCAACGACAACCCTGGCGATCCGCGTCGCGACGGCCCCCTATGCGCGGCGGCGAACCGCTATTGCAACATCACCTCTTCTGGCGATGTCATGGCTTGCAACATCCTGCCCGGCAGCGACGGCAACATCCGCCAGCGCTCGTTCCGCGATGTGTGGGAGAATTCGCCCTGGTTAAAGAAAGTCCGCAGCATCCGGCGCTCCGATCTGCACACCTGCAAAAGCTGCTCGCGACTGCCCTACTGCGGACGATGCCACGCTCAAGCCCTGGTCGAGGACGGCGAACTCTACGGGCCTTCGACCTATGCTCAAGAGCGGGCCGAGATCCTCGAGACCCTGGCGAAACGCAATGAGAACCTCGATCAAACAGTACGCGGGAGCGTTCCAGGAGCTGATACGGAAGGCGATTTTCGTCCTCATCGCCCTGCCAGCCCTGCTGCGCGCAGCGCTGCGTCTCACCTGGCTGAATCGCCGCCACGACCTGGCCGAGCTGGCTGATCGGCTGCGCTCGGTGCCTCCCTGGCGCCCCTCCTACCTGGCCAACCCGCGCTACCTGGAAGGCAGCGCCGACCGCCTGACACCGCTCTTACCGCCGCGCGGTTTCGGCCACTGCCTGAAGCACTCTTTCCTCCTGCTCGATCTCTGGTCACGCTGTGGCCTGGAACCGCGGATCCACATCGGTACCCTGAAGCGCGACGGCGAGCAACGGTTCCACGCCTGGGTCACTCTGCCGGGCACGGAAAGGCCCGGCGCGGCCGATGAATTCGTCGAGATCTGGTCCCACTGATCAGGGAGACATTCAGACCGCCACCGCCGACGTGGCCGCTGGGTCAGTCGGCAAGGTGAAGCAGAACGTCGCTCCGTGCCCCTCCCCCGCGGACTCCACCCAGATGCGCCCGCCATGGACCTCGATGATCCGCTTCACTAGCGCTAGCCCGATGCCGGTGCCGTCGATCCCATGGTCGAGGCGGTCGAAGAGACCGAAGATCTTGCTCTGATAGCGCTGATCGATGCCGATCCCGTTGTCTCGCACGCAGAAGACACCGTCGCCCACATCGCTACAAAAATCGATCTCGATCCGCGGCTGGGGTTGATCACCCATGAATTTCACCGCGTTCTCGATCAGGTTCTGCAACACCTCGAACAATCGCGGGCGATCGCACCGACGGACCGGCATCTGCGGCGCGACCACCAGGTCCACCCCGCCGCTGGCGATCAGTCCGTCGAGATGCTCGGCCACCTCTGCGGCCAGCACGCTCATCGAGACCTCCTGGCGCTCGCCGTCCTGGCGGCCGATGCGTGAGAGATCCAGCAGCTCTTCGAGCAGCTGCGTCATGCGTAGGGACGCCGAGTCGATGCGGCGCAGATCGCCTTGCACCCTGGCCTCATCGCCCACCTGGAGATCGCGCTCCAACATGCCGAGGTAACCTCGAATGGTGATCAGCGGGCTCTTCAGATCGTGCGACACCGTGTAGGTGAAGCGCTCCATCTCGGCATTCCTTGCTTCGAGCTCGTCGATGAGCTGCTGCTTCTCCACCGTGCGCGCCCTGAGCAGCTCGATCTCCAAGGCGTCGGCCCGCAGCACGAGGAGCGACGCCAGACCGATGGCCAGGACGAAGCACAGAAGAGTCACCACCAACGTGAAGCGGTGGTTGCGCAACAAGGGGCCGATGAAATCCGCCTGTGGCGCCAGTACAGCGACGATCCAACGCCGCTCGGCGCTCAGGGTGAAGGATTCGAAACGGGCCACGAAGCGAGTCCCTTCGTGGTCGAAGTCGAACGTCTCGGCCGACGCTCGCTCTTCGTTTGCCCGCTGCACGAAGGCGGTGGCGAGAGGCGAGTCCGGCAGCTCGTCGACGTGACGCAGCACCAGCTTGGGGCCATCCGAGCCGCCGATGTCCTGGGCGAGATGGAAACCGTCGCGCGAAAACTCCGGATAGGCGATCAGTCGTCCGTCATCGGTGAGGATCACAGCTTGACCCGAGCGGCCGACCTCGAACTCGGCCAGAAGGCCCGAGAGATCGGCGATACCGATATCGGCCCCGACGACGCCCAACAATCGCTCCTCCGCGTCGTAGAGCGGTAAAGCACAGGCGATCCCCGGCATCCGATCGGAGTAGAAGACATAGGGGTCGATCCAGCTCAGCTGATGATTGGCCAGCGCCGAGCGGTACCACGGACGTGCTCGTGGATCGAAGGCTTGCGCCGCGGGCTCCCGGCGGTCGGCGTAGGGCTCTTCTTGGGACCAGGCCGGGTTGTCGTGGCTCCAGGTCGATATCGCCTCGGTGCCGTCGCGCCGGATCCGCTTCGTGCTATAGCTGCCGTCGGGCATCCGCTTGACCATCATGAAGTTGCCATCCGGCAGCCCGAGATTGATCATGTCGATCTCGTCGTGGGTGGCGAGCTGGGCCCGCAGCTGGCGTTCCGTCGCGAGGTCGTCCTCCAGGTCGAGCTGACCGTTGTGCGCCAGCCGGCGCACAACCTCGAGACTCTTCGGCCCGACCTCCAGGTAGCTCTGCGTCAGCGCGCGGGCGCGGGCCGCCGTCTCCTTCATGAACGCCGTCGACAGGGCGCCGAGCGAGTCCGAGCTGCCGCGCTGGGACACCAGGATAACCACCCCTGCCGCCACTGCGGTGAGGATCACCAATACCAGACCCACCATGACCCAACGAGAGGATCGCCCGGTCCTGTCCTTCGTCACGCTCGCCTTTCGATCAGTGAAAAATCGCCAAAGTGTACCCCAATAGCCGAATCGACCGATTCCGCCGACAGCGCCCTCTCGTTGCCGTCGCGGGGACGCCCTTCGGTCAGCTCGTTACGCTAGCTACGCCCGCGCCATCGGCAGGTTCCAGCAATCCACCCCACTGGTGGGGCCACTGATCGACTCACGCTGCTGCCGCTCGAAGCCCGGCTCTTACCTGTGACTCCGCCCCTACCCGCCGCGTCAGCCGAATCTGACAAAACAGGGAGAAACGCCATAGCGGGGAATATCTACCGCTCCGACAACAGATTCGCCGACTGTTTCCAGAGATGTGCCGGCGCCCTCAGGCTCGACCAATCGGCCGTCGCAGAGGCTTCGTGCCAGTGGCACGGACCTTGCTAAATCGCGTTCTATCTCCCACAAGAAGGAGCAGTGATGAGCGACACCACGGAAAGCTTCCGGCTGATTCAAATGATCGACAAGGACGCCCTGGGTACGGTGCACTGCGCGGCGTGGAAAGACGCCGAAGAGGCCGCCGAGGAGATCGTGCTGGCGCGGTTGTACGATCCATCCGGGCTCGATCCGGACCGGTTCATGGAACGAGCCGCCGAGCGCCAGTCGCTGATCGGTGAGCAGATCGGTGAGCAGTTGCTGATCAGCCGTCACATGGGCATCGTTCAGGGACAGGCCTTCGAGCTTCAGCCCTATCTCTCCGGTAAGAGCCTCGCCACGCTGTTGCACCAAGCCAAGGGCCATCGGAAAGATTTTCCTTTGGCCGTCGCGCTGTTTGTCGTCGGCCGTATCGCGGCGGGGCTCAGCGCCGCCTACCGCCACGGCTTGGATGGTGAGAATCTGCTGCACGGTTTCGTCACCCCTCAGCTGGTCCGCCTGTCCGAGGAAGGCCGGGTCGTCGTCTGCGGCCTGGAAACCGCCCAGGCGCTCCGTGAGTTCCGCGGTAACGCCGCCTCCCTGGGCCAGATTCTGCCTTACCTGGCGCCGGAATCGCTGAGTAGCGAAGAGCTCCATCGCTCCGACGACGTGTATTCCCTCGGCGTCATCCTCTACGAGCTTCTCACCCTGCAGCCCTTGCGGTCGGCCGCCGAGCTGCGCTTCGAGCACCCGAAGATCCCGACGGAGCTGCGCCGCTTCCTGGATCGCTGCGTTGCCCCGCGGTACCGGCGGATCCAGTCGGTTCTCCAATGGGTCCAAGAGCTCAAGACGCTGGTCATCCGTGAAGGCTGGCCGGCAGCAGCTCAGGATCTCTCGACCTTCCTCGCCAGTATCGACGAGCGATTGCACCCCCTCAAACCGGATACGTCGCAGATCACTGCCGACGACCGAGAGGCCTTCGCCGAGGCGATCCGCGAGGCCAAGACCAAGGCCTCCGAGGAGGTCTTCCAAACCATGGCCGTCCCGAGCGATATTCTCGACGACGTCGACGAGAGCCCACCGCCGCCCAGCCAAGAGAGCCAGGACTCGGGCTCGGGCCCGATCAGCCTCAGTTAGCCTCGGAATTCGAGCCGCCGGCCAACATGCAATCGGGTCTATTGACCCGATTCACTGCCGAATTGCGCGTTCTCCAACAACTGGGGGGCCGACTCGAATAGGAGGCTCTAGCATGTTCTGGGAGGGAAACAGGTTCGGAAGAACGATTCTGCTCGGATCGATTTTGTGTTGCTTCACTTCTCCAATCTTGGCCGGCAATGGTCATTTCTTACATGGTGTCGGGGCCAAGAACAGCTCGATGGGAGGCGCTGGAGCGGGCCTACCCGTCGATGTGATCGGCGCCTTGCACGCCAACCCCGCTCTGTTGACCCAATTCGACAACATCCGGGTCGAAATCAGTGCCGAGGCCTTCGCCGACGACCTCAGCATGACCACCCCGCGAGCCGGCAGTCCCAACCCGGAGACCGATCGCGTCACCACCGACTCGGACGGCGAGCTCGGCATCCTGCCGGCTCTCGGCTGGTCGTACCACAAGCCGGGCAGTAAGGTTGCCTACGGTTGGGGGCTGCTGGCGATCGCCGGCTTTCGCACCAACTGGCCGCCGGATCCGGCCAACACGTTGATCCAGCCCCAGCCGATCGGTTTCGGCCAATTGCAGACCGAGCTCGCGGTCTCGAAGATCCCCTTCGCGCTCGCTTGGCAGGTCAACGACAAACTATCCCTCGGTGCGTCTCTCAACCTTTATCTGTCGCGGCTCTCGATCCAACCTTTGCCCGTCGTGTTGCAAGATTGCACGGATACCGCAGGCAATTTCACCACCGTTCCGAACACACTCGGCGACAATTGTTACCGGCCGGACGTCAGCGTTCCGACCAGCGAGTTTGCTCTCAGCCTCCAAGTCGGGCTCTACTACGAATTCGACCCAAAATGGAGTCTGGGCTTCTCCTACACCACCTCGCAGGACTACAGCCCCTTCACCTGGCAGTCGGCGCGGGCCAACCCCGACATCA
>JBCCGX010000692.1:0-5618 GCA_039029035.1 Acidobacteriota bacterium
CATCGGTCTTACGATCGCAGCGGCGGCCTTGGCCATCGGCAGCAAATTCCTGCTCCGGGCCCGCGACAAACACATCTTCAACCCGACCAACTTCGCCCTGGCGCTGATGATGCTGGTGTCGGACCGGGTCTGGGTCTCCCCTGGGCAGTGGGGCTCGGCGGCCTTCTTCGGCTTCCTCCTCGCCTGTCTGGGCGGCCTCGTGGTGCACCGAGCGGCGCGCAGCGACGTGACCTACGCTTTTCTCGTCGCCTACAGCACACTGCTCTTTGGCCGCGCGATCTGGCTCGGCGACCCGCTGGCCATTCCACTGCATCAGTTGGAGAGCGGCGCCTTCCTGATCTTCGCCTTCTTCATGATCTCCGATCCCAAGACCACTCCCGAGACCCGCGCCGGGCGGATCGTCTACGCCGCTCTGGTGGCCGTCACCGCGGGCGTTATCCGTTTCGGCCTCTACCAGCCCAACGCTCTGATCTGGGCCCTGTGCGGTTGCGCTTTTCTGGTACCGGTCATCGACCGTCTGCTGCCCGGAAAGCCCTACCGCTGGACGCCTGAGCCCACCCGGCGAGAACCCCGGCCAACCTCACCTCCTCTTTCAGAAACCCGTCTCCCGCAAGGAGCTATGCCATGCGCCAGACCCTCCTGATTCTCTCTGCCCTGCTCGCCTTGACCTTGTCGCCCGGTATGGCCAGTGCCTTCTGCGGCTTTTATGTCGCCAAGGCCGACACCAACCTGTTCAACCAGGCCTCGAAAGTCGTCATCGCTCGCGACGGCGATCGGACGGTCATCACCATGGCCAACGACTATCGCGGTGACCCGCAAGAGTTCGCTCTGGTGGTGCCAGTGCCCACTTTCCTCGAGCGTGAGCAGATCCACGTGTCAGACCGCGCGATCATCGAGCACCTCGACGCCTACTCGGCGCCGCGCCTGGTGGAGTACCACGACCCCAACCCGTGCCAGCAATACAAGCTGATGGAGCGGATGGCTGCCAGCCCACAGAGCTCTGTCGTTGCCGACGCCGAGGTGCGCCGCGGTGCGTCGAGCCTGGGAGTCACCATCGAGGCCAAGTACACCGTCGGCGAGTACGACATCCTGATCCTGTCGGCGGAAGAGTCCTCCGGACTCGAGACCTGGCTGCGACAGAACGGCTACAAAGTGCCGCGCGGCGCCTCCGAAGTGCTGGGCAGCTACATCCGGCAAAAGATGCGCTTCTTCGTCGCCAAGGTCAATCTCGCCGAACAGTCGGAGCTCGGCTTCACCTACCTGCGACCGCTGCAAGTCGCCTTTGAGTCACCCAAATTCATGCTCCCCATCCGCCTCGGAACGGTCAACGCTGAGGGCCCGCAGGAGCTCTTCGTGTTCGTCCTGAGCCGCGGCGGAAGGGTCGAGACCACCAACTATCGCACCGTCAAGCTGCCCGCCGACCTCGACGTCCCGGTCTTCGTCAAGGACGATTTCGCCGACTTCTACCGTGACCTCTTTGCCCATCAGGTGGACCGCGACCAGATGCGCACCGTTTTCCTCGAGTACGCCTGGGACATGGGGTGGTGCGACCCCTGTGCCGCCGATCCCCTTTCCGATCGCGAGCTGCGCGAGCTCGGGGTCTTCTGGATCAACGGACCTGCCCGGCGACCCATCAAGTCCCAGGCGCGCGACGTCTTTATCACCCGCCTCCACCTGCGCTATACCGCCGAGACCTTCCCCGAAGACCTCTTCTTCCAGGAGACCGGCGATCGCAGCAACTACCAGGGGCGCTACGTCATCCGCCATCCCTGGCAAGGCAGCCCCAACGAATGCCGCGCCGCCCGCGCCTACTTCTCCGAGCTCGAGCGCCGCCAGCAAAAGAACGCCGAAACCCTGGCTTCCCTGACCGGTTGGGACTTGGCCGACATCCGGCAACGGATGGATCTCACCGAGCAGCCCGCCCTGGCCGAAGACGGCGAGCCTTGGTGGAAGAAGCTATGGCAAGGCTCGGGGAGTGGCTCTAGATAGAAGATCCGCCTGAGCCCCCGGGGTTGAGATCCCGGGCTTCAGCCGCGATATCCAGCCGGCGCACCGCCACCGCCGTGGCATCGTCGTCGAAGCCGTCGCCATCCGAGAAGGCGGTCATTCGCTTGCCGATAGCGCGCAGCAGATTGACCGCCGGACCGGTCAGGTTCTGCCGTAGCACCTCCTCCAACCGCTCGGTGCCGAACTCTTCCTGCGAGTGCGCCATCAGCTCGGTGACGCCGTCGGTGTAGAGCAGCAGGGTACTGCCCGGCGGCAAGCTCACCCGGCGACTGCCATAGGTCACACCTTCCACCAGACCGACGATCGGACCGGTCGGCATGAGCTCCTGCAAGCCGTCCTCAGTGGCCAAAAGAGCTGGGTTATGGCCGCCGCTAACGTATTCGAAGACATGCCGCTCGAAGTCGAGCTCGCCGTAGAACAAAGTCGCGAAGCGATTGGCCGGCGAGTTCTCGTACAGCACTTTGCTCAACCGTTCGACCAGGATCGGCGGTTCGGGAGCGGTCTGGATCAGAGCACGCATCGATGCCTGCAGGGCCGCCATGAGAAGCGCCGCGCCAACCCCTTTACCGGCAATGTCGGCGATGATGATCGCCAGCCGATGTTCGCTCAGAGGGATGAAATCGTAATAATCGCCGCCGATCTCGAAGCACGGCCGGGTCGCGCCGAAGATGTCGTAGCCCTCGATTTGCGGGCTCTCCGACGGCAGCAGGGTGCGCTGGATCTTGGCACCGACCCTGAGCTGCTCTTCCATCCGCCGCTTCTCGATCTGTTCCTCGAGTAGGTAGACGTTCTCGATCTTGACCGCTGCCATGTTGGCGATAAGGCCGACCAGGCGCAGGTCGCGGGCCGTGAAAGGTTGGCCAGAGATGCGGTGATCGAGGTAAACCAGGCCAATGACCTCACGGTTGTTCGACAGCGGCACACAAATCAGCGACCTGACCCCTTCGAGCTGAATGCTCACCGCCTCGTCGAAGCGCTCGTCGGTCTGTGCATCGAGGGTCAGAATCGCTTTCTGACGATTCACCACCTCGTCGATGATCGTATGGCTGATGCGCACTTCGTGATCGCTGGCAAAGCCCCGAAACGTGCGGATCGACAGCTCGCGGTCGCCGTCGCGCCGGCGCAGGAGCAAGGCCGCCCGCTCGGCGTTGACCGCGTCCAGAACCAACTTGAGGATGCGCTCGACGAGCTCTTCGAGAGGGTAGTACGAGATCAATGCTGCTGCGGCGGCGTTGAGAGCCGGCAGCAGACTCTCCTCACCTTGGACGCCGATGATGCCGGTCGGCTCTTCGGTGTAGCGCTCGAAGACCAGATCCTCGGTCGATAGCACGACAGTACTATCCCCGGGTAGATGGCGCGATCCAGGCAGACGGCCCTCGGCGCCGTCCAGGTAGCGCAGCTCGATATCGCCCAGGATGATCGCGTCACCGTGGATCAAGGGCTGCCGTTCGTCGAGCATCGCGCCGTTGAGGTAGGTTCCGTTGCGGCTGCTCAGATCTTCCAGAAAATGTCGCCCGTCGGCCCAGGCGATGCGCGCATGGACCCGCGACAGCCAGGGATCACGAAAATGCAGCGCGTTGCCGGGGCCACGACCGATATCGAAATCTTCGGCACCGAGCTCGATCTCATACGGAGACTTCTCGCCCCGTTCGATGCGTAGAATGGCCATGGCCTAGTGCGCCGGCGCCTGGCGCTCCGAGCTCGATCGAAAGAAGCTGAGACAGGAATCACCGTAGCACCGGTGGTCGCAGCGCTGGCCTGCGGCGACGCTCGGCGCGAGCTCGACCCGTCGGGAATGCTCGATGACCAGCTCGCCGCCAGGGGCCAGCCACCCGATGGCGCGCTGCACGAGCTCGGGGTACTGCGTGAAGCGATACGGCGGATCGGCAAAAATCAGGTCGAAGGGCCCCCATTCGGGACGTGCATCGAGCCCGTCGGGCAGACTGGCGCGCCACAGAGTCGTGGAGTCGGCCGGCGCCAGACGCAGATTGCGCCGCAGGGCAGCCACCACCGGCGCTGCGCGCTCGACGAAGGTCACGTGGTGGGCGCCGCGGCTCAACGCTTCGAGGCCCACTGCTCCACTACCGGCAAACAGATCGAGGAAGCGGCTCGCCTCGAGTTGCCCGAGCCAGATCGAGAACAGGGCCTCGCGCAGCCGCGACTCGCTTGGCCGCACCCCCTTCGCGACCTGCAAACGTCGTCCGCGCAAGCGACCGCCGAGGATCCGCGGGCCGGAGCCGGAATGGCTCCCGGAACGTTTCACTGCCGGCCTCGCTCGTCCAAAGCTTGGAAGGTGGTACCGATCTCGTCGACCGAGACGTAGATCCGCAGCGGCGAATCCAGACCTTCGAGCTCGACCGCGCGGCGGTCAGTGGTCAGTCCGAGCACACGGAACCGACCACCCTCGAACGCGCGCAAAATGTCGCCGCGACGCGGCTCGTAGTCGCCCGGTACCCGATCCGGCGCGGCCGGAGGTTTGGTGTAGGACGCCAGGTCCTCGGCCAGTTGGACCAGGTTGGAGACGACCAGCGGCGTGACCTGATAGGTCGAGAACTCCCACTCCTCGGCCGGTGCGTCCGGCAGGGCCAAGCGAATTTCACACTGCTCGACCCAATCACCCTGGGGCGCGCTGCCCGGGAACTGCGTTTGGAGTGCATCGGCTGTCTTCTGAATGCGACGAAAACGGGCAATGTAGCTCGAGAGCTGCTCCGGCAGTAGCTCGTCCAGATAGAGCTGCTGGTCTTCCCACAAGCCCTGCCGCAAACGGACTGTGCCGTTGGCGAAGAGCGTAACGTCGCGCCGTCCGAGCTGGTTCGAGCATCGATAGAGAAAGAGCTCGGTACTGCGGTCGTCCGCACGAACCGCCTCCGAGGTCACCCCTGGGAAGACCGCCAGGATCATCGAAACGAGCACACCGGTGCGACCATCGAACCACATCGAGCCCGAAGTCTATACCCACGGCGCTCCGGGCGCCCGCGGGTCAGGATTCGTCGGCGCGATCGGCGGACTCTTCAGCCTGGGCTAACGCCGGTAGATCGTCGGCCCGATAGATGAATCGGTAAGCGTACTCCAGACTCGAGGCAGCGGTCAGCAGCACCATCACCGCGAGCACCGCCTGGGCCCCCGGGTCGATGTCACGGGTCAAACCGCTGAGTAGGTAGGCCAAGACCGCGGCCAGTTGGAAACCGGTGTTCCATCGACTGATCTGGCTGGGTGGAAACCGCTTCAAGCCGACCGTCAAGCGCACGATGAGTGCCACGGTGACGATGATCACGTCACGCGTGATGACCAGTACCGTCACCCAGACCGGGATCCGCAGCCCCTCGTGCACCCCGGGCCAGGACAGCAGGATGAAAGCTGCCGTGACCAAGATCTTGTCCGCCGCCGGATCGAGATAGGCGCCGAGCACCGATTGCTGCTTGTAAAAGCGGGCGATGAAGCCATCGAGGAGATCTGTGATCCCGGCAAACCCGAAGATCAATAGCGCCCAGCCGGGATGCCCCTCGATCATCGCGATGATGAACACCGGCACCATCGCCACCCGCAGTGACGACAGCAGATTGGGCCAGGTCATCCGCGCGAACCGAGGAGGTCCAGGGTGTGGCGAAAGA
>JBCCGX010000693.1:0-5614 GCA_039029035.1 Acidobacteriota bacterium
CTCGGCGCGCTGCGCGCCGATCGCGAGGTCGGACAACCACGACCTGGCGCTCCCTGTCGACGAGGTCCTCTGCGAATGTGTCGTGGCAACCGGACCCAACGTCGGCTCCGAAGCCTGTGAGCTGCGGCAGCAGGGCGACAGTTTCCTTCTTTCGACATTCTCCTTCGAACAGTTCAGACCGCCAAGCGAATTCAAGAGTATGAGTTGTCCGGTGTCCGCCGCCGGCGCCGCTTGTCTCGATGCGCCCTGCATCATCGATTCGTCGGATAGCTCGAAGGCCTGGTGTACCTGCGACTACGAGGAGCCCAACTCGGCAGAGCACCCGTGGGTCACTCTTGGCGGCGGTTGCATTACGGCGACCTGCGACGAGACCATCTGGTCTGGCGCGACGCTGAAGGCGATTAGCGAAGCCTCGGAAGCCCTGGTGGAATACATGGGTCTGTCCGCACCGCCGATCGCATCCTGCAACTCGGCCTCTGAAGGTCCCTGATCCGTCCTGTAGACCCGCGGTGTCCCGATCGGCACGGATCAGTCGGGGCACCGGATCTTGGGCTAGGCTATAGCGATCCGTGTCACGGCTGTTGGTACGCTAGCACCTCACCCTGCTGTCATGGGTTGACGGCCGACCAGGCCGAAGTGCCGCCGTTCTCGAAGCCGTCCGCGAAGATTTCGCTTGCCGTGGAGAGGGTGAGCCCTGCGGCATAGATGTCGGAGGACTGCGCGCTGCCGCCACTCTCGTCGCGGTTGTCGGTGAAGATGGTGATCAATCGGTCGATCGCCACATCCATGCCGTTGTAGTCGCCGAACTCGAAGGCACCGGTGAGGTTCGGGGAGGTAACCGAGGTCAGACGCGTCGGTTCCGACCAGGTCTTTGCGCCGTCGTCGGATACGGAATAGAACACGTCGACCGACGTTCGGTCCCCGATTCGGGTGTCGTAGAACATCACGTAGACCTTGCCATCAGGGCCGACTGCGAGCCACTGATGCCAACGGTCGACCGTGTTTTGATCCGCTGTTTCGTGGGGCGTTGTGACGGTCCAAGTGTCCCCGCCGTCGCGGGAGAATGCGACCTGGATGCGCGCGTGATTGTCTGCCGCGACACCTCCGGTGGCCGCAGTGCTGTCCGTCCATGCGACGTAAACGCTGTCGGCGAACGGACCGTTCGTGTTGTCGGCAGCGGCCGAGTTGTAGATGAACACCTCGCGGCTCTCCATCGACGGGATCGGAAAGTCGAACGAACCCATGGTGTTGGCTACGGTCACCACGCCGTTGTCGAAGCTGACGCCCCCATCGGTGGAGCGCTTGAGGACGATACGCTGGCCGCTGAAGTCGGGCCAGAAGTAGAAGATTGTGCCAGCTCTATCCGTCGTGATGTCTGACCCGATCCCGGTCGGATCAGCCGAGAAGCTCAAGGTGGTGAAGGTGTTGCCGAAGTCGGTCGAGCGGGAGAACTGCATGACATTGCTGGCGTGCCAGGTCAGGTAGAGGTTGTCGAGGTGGGGCGAAGTGGGGAAGCGGTCGACGTGGAGAAACTCCTTGTCGGCGGACACGCCGCCGAGCTCGCGGCGGGGATCGTTGCCCGGCTCGGTGTCGAAATCGGTCCAGGTCATGCCCGCGTCCGCAGAGCGGTAGACGTAGACTGACGAAAGCACCGTGTCGAGAGATGCAGCGTAGACCTTGGTGCCATCGACCGACCACTCGATGGTCGGATCACAACAGGTGTCAGCCATCGGCAAAGGTGCCGAGGCCGTCCAGGTTTCGCCGCCATCGGACGAGAAATGCATGCTCTGGCCGATACCGAATCGCATGGAGCCGGCGACCACTTGATCAGGGTTGGTCGGATTGATCGAGATTGTGGACTCTGCGGCTCCGACAGGGCTGGTTACCCGGACTTCGCCTTCGAGGGCTCGTTGGGCGAGGAAGGTCTCTTCCTCGACACCACCGACTGACGTATCGATGTGCCAGCGGTCTCCCCGGCGCTCGGCTTGGGTGTAGATCTTGCCGTCGATGAGGTAGCCGCCATGGACGATGAGAAAACTCGGTAACGCGCTGCGCGGATACTGAACCTTGCCCTCTCGTAGCATGTTCGTATGGCTGCGGCGCAACTGAACGCGATAGAACACAGGAATGCCCTCGCTCAACGCTTGCTCGTTGTCGGCGAGTAAAGCGAGATCTTCCTTCGTGAGCTGATAGTTCCGGTCGTCCCAAGGGCCGATCCTCGAGAGCGAGGCGTAGTCGACACGGGCGTCCACACCCCGGCTCTGCACGACGGTCTGAGCCAGCGATGGCGCAGCGAGAGCGACGAACAGCGTGACGATCACGAAGCGGTGAGCCGAGTGGATCATGGCGTGGGACCTCTTTGCGTTGGTGAGCCCTGCTAGTGGCCCGTTTGATTAGAACCTTCAGGATATCTCCGAGGATTTCTCGTGTCTGACAAGGCTTGCCGACGCAGGAATAGCGGAGTTCTTTTGAGGAGGCGTAACGCCGTCAGGCGCGAGAAGGACGGGAGATAGCTGAAGGGAATAGTCAAACGGGACACTAGCCGCCCGCTCTTTCAGAATTGCACAGGCCGGCTTTCCCCGGGGCTCTATGTCTGTCTGGGATCGATTTTCTTCCGCAACACACACAGCTTGTCGTCGTGGATCTCACAGCCGTCGATCCAACGCTCCAGGTAGGCCATCTCTTTCTGATCCATGAACTGACTGGAGATTTTACCCGTGTCCCTAAAGACCCGAATCAGCTCCAGGGTCTTCAAATCGCTCGGGTTCTCGAAGCCGGGCTGCCAGTCGAGATCTTCGATGAAGTAGAGGCCGCCGGGGGTCAGGTGGGGGAAGAGGATGCCGAGGCTGATCTGCTGGAATTTCGAGGCGTGGATGGCGTCGTCGATGATGACGTCGAATTTGCTGCCGCAGGTGTCGAGGAACTGCTGCCAGTGGTGGCGGTTGGCCTGGTCGCCGCGGAAGGTGGTCACCCGATCGTTCTGAAGATGGCTGCTGTCGTAGAGGTCGTAGCCGTAGATGCGGGCGTGTGGGAAGTAGGTGTGCCACATCTTGAGCGACGCGCCTTCGTAGGCGCGGGCGAAGTCGGCTCGCAGCACGCCGATCTCGAGCATCTTCAGGTCCTTGTGGCGCCACGGCTCGAGGTACTGCTCGTAGATCAGGGTGTAGCCATGTTGATTGAAGTGCTCCGTACCCTTGTCGGTACCGCATCGATTGGCGATCTCGGTCAGCGTCGTCATGGCTTGGCTCTCCGTTTGAACCGGATAACTATAGCCTGACTTTCGGCGCTGGCCGGCCAGGGCCTCTGGCCGTGTCTCGACGAATGGGGAGCACGATGACCGGCGAGCAGAGTGCAACGCTTCCGCCCGCCGGCCGTACTTCGGTAAAGTGTGGGGCTGGGAGTCCCGTCGATCAGTCTTTTGTCGCGAGGAGAGAATGATGCGCCGAACCGCCGGATGGGTGATCGTCCTGTGTCTGCTGGGGACGGCTGGGGTCGCCAGTGGCCAGGAGATCCGCGATCTGTTCCAGTTTCGCATCGGCAACCCGGGTGCGCGGAGCCTGGGCTTTGGCGGGGCGTTCGCCGCCCTGGCCGACGACGCCACGGCGGCCTACGTCAATCCGGCCGGCTTGGTGCAGCTGGTCGATCCGGAGATCTCGTTGGAGTTCCGCTTCACCCAGTTCTCCGGCCCGGGATTTTCCGGCTTCGACAATTCGACCCTCGGTTTCGCGTCGTTCGTCTATCCGCGCAAGCGCTGGTCGGTGGCGATCTATGAGGCGGGCCTCGGTCGCTCCGACAACCTCCTCGGCCTCAGTAGCATCTTGCCCGGGCCGATCATCGGGCCCCGCGCCAGCAGCTTTCTGGAGGTCACCAATCGCGGCTTGGCGGGCGCGTACCGTTGGTCGGAGACTTTCTCCATCGGTTTGGGCGTGGCGCAATTCGAAGGGGATTTCAACGCCACCTCCCAGCGTTTCTTCGGCCCGGGAGCGGCGGGGCCGGTGGAGCAGTTCCTCACCGTGACGACAGTCGAAGACACCGACGTCAGCTTGAACGCTGGTTTTCGCTGGCAGCGGCCCGGCCGGTGGACGTTCGGCGGCTTCTTTCGCCAGGGTCCGAGCTTCGTGCTCGACAGCCGTCGCATCGCGGTGACGGAGGACCCTCCCGGGGAAGAGCTCCTGGAGCTGGATCCGCGGATTCCCTTCGACCTGGCAGACGTCTTCGGCCTCGGTGCGGTCTTTCAAACCGTGAACGGCAACTTCACCGCCAGCTTCGAATGGGATCGGGTGGGCTCGGCGGGGGGGCTCGAGTCGGGCGACGAGCTGCACGTCGGGGTCGAGTTCATCCTGGTCAAGAAGAAGCGGGTGCTCGCTCTGCGCCTCGGGGCCTGGGTCGACCCGGCCCGCCACTCGGGGGAGATCTCCGACTTCCCCGTCCTCTTCCCCGACGGTAACGACAGGGTCCACGTCGCTGCCGGTCTCGGCTTCGCCTTCAAGAACCTCAAGATCGATATCGCCTTCGATCGGGCCGAGCGGGTCGACACTGGATCCCTGTCGTTCGTCTACGCCTTCTAGAGGCTGACAGCACAACCCAGCGGGGAGAGCGATGGACGAGCAATGGCCCCAGGTGGAGGCGCTGTTCGTGGAGGCCCTGGCGCGGGCGCCAGCGGCGCGCTCGGCCTTTGTCGAGCGCGCCTGCGGCGACGACCTCGAGCTGCGCCGCCAGGTCGAATCGCTCCTCGCCGCCGACCGCGAGGCCGGTACCTTTCTCGACCAACCCGCCCTGGGCTCGGCGCCGGATCTGCCGCAGCCTGACTCGGCGGATCTGCCCGAGGGCACCGCCCTCGGCCGCTACCGGATTCTGCGGCCGCTCGGCCAAGGGGGTATGGCGACGGTCTATCTCGCTGTGCGTGAGCAGGACTATCAGCAGCAAGTGGCGGTCAAGGTTTTCGCTCACGGTCGCCAGCGTCGCGATCTGGTGCGCCGCTTCGAGCACGAGCGGCAGATCCTGGCCAGCCTGGAGCATCCTTCGATCGCTCGCCTGCTCGATGGTGGCAGCACCCCGGAGGGTTTGCCCTACCTGGTGATGGAGCGGGTCGAGGGCGTGCCGATCGATCTCTATTGTGATCGCCGCGATCTAGACCTCGACGCGCGGATCGATCTCTTCCGCCGCTTGGCCGAAGCAGTGCACTATGCGCACCAGCGGCTGGTGGTGCACCGCGACCTCAAGCCGAGCAATATCCTGGTCACCGCTTCGGGGACACCGAAATTGCTCGACTTCGGCATCGCCAAGCTGGTGGCGCCCGACGCGCTGGGCGAGGATGCCTTCGTTACCGCAGACGGCCAGAGACTGATGACGCCGGCCTATGCCAGCCCGGAGCAGGTGCGTGGGGACGCCATCACGACCGCCAGCGACGTCTACTCGATGGGGGTGCTGCTCTACCGTCTGCTCACCGGGCGCTTGCCCTATCAGCTCGACGGCGCGATCAGCGACTACCAGCGCGCGATCCTCGAGACCGATCCCGAAAAGCCCTCCGTCGCCGTGCTGCGACCGGCCGAGCCTGCCGAGGCCACCGACCCAGAATCGAGCACCACCAGGGACATTACGACAGCGACCCAGC
>JBCCGX010000694.1:0-5610 GCA_039029035.1 Acidobacteriota bacterium
AGGTCGTGGCGCAAGGGGCCGCGCAGGGTGCCTTGTTGGAGCAGGAAGCCGGAGTCAGCGTCGCCATGGCGCAGGCGGTGCACCAGCAGGGCCTCCTGCAGCTCGGTCAACCGATAGATGTCTTCAACGGCTTGTTTGTCGCGCATAGGTCAGGCCAGCTGTCCGATGAGCTGGTCGAGCTCTTCGTCGTCGAGACCGGCGTCGGGAAAGTCCGAGGCGGTGAAGCCCCCGGCAGGGTCCGCAAGACAATGCTCGACCAGGCCTCGCAGCTCTTGCTCGAAGCTCGTAGCAAGGTTTTCGATCGTCCTGCGACGGTGGATGCCATTGCAGTAGATCCAGTCCACCGTCAAGCGTCCGTGATCGATCGCGGCGTTGATCTCGAGCCAGTGCGAGCGCGCGTTGCGTGGATCGCGAGAGAAGCGGTCGGCCCCTTCGATCTGACGAAACAAGGGCGAGGCGGCTGCCTCCCGTGCACGAGCGAGGTAGTTGAACAGAATCTGCGGCTCGGGCAGTGCCGCGAGCCGTGCCACCGCCGAGTCCGAGCCGGCGTAGCGCAACAAGCCGTAGCCCGCGCCATCGCCAGGAACGGCCCGTAGTTGTTCCTTGATCGTCTTGATCGTGGCCGCTGACTCGGTCGATTCAGTGAGCAGTAGATTCACCGGATAGGCAGTGGTGAACCAACCGACGGTCCGCGAGACGTCGAGGGCCTCGGGGTGCGCCGATCGGCCGTGGCCCTCCAGGGCGAGGCGCAAGGCCCCAGGGCCACACCAGCGGTGTACCGCGAGGACCAGAGCGCTGATCAGCAGCTCGTCGACCCGTGTGCTGTAGGGTTCGAGGGCCTCTGTCGTCAGGGTCCGCGTGACGTCGCGTGGGAAAGTGGTGTTGACGATCCGGGCGTCGGCTTCGATGGGCTGTCGATCGGGCGACTGATCGGTTGGCAGGGCGGCCTGGGGATGTGCGCCCGATGTCCACCAGGACAGCTCCTGCCGACGCTTTGTGCTGTCGGCCTGCTCGACCAGGTCGGTTGCCCAACGCCGGTACGAGACGCTCTTCGGGGGCAGGGCTACCGGCTCATCGGCGCTGAGCTGGTGGTAGGCGGCCTCCAAGTCTTGCTGCAGCACAGGCCAAGACACCGCATCGACGACCAGGTGATGGAGCACCAGCAGTAACCGGTCGGGCTCGGGTGTCTCGGAGCGTTGCAGGACCGCGCGGACCAACGGTCCGGCCTGCAGATCGAGGCTCGCCTGGGCGTCGGCGATCCAGCATGACCTCGGCAGAGCGCCGATGGCCGAGTCCACCACCGAGAACGGCAGCCGGAAGTCCCCCGGCGCGATCACAGTCTGCCGCCAGGTGCCATCCGGAGCCCGATCGAAGCGTGCCCGCAGCATGTCGTGGTGGGCCAGGCAGGCTTCCAGAGCGGTGGCCAGGTGGCCAGCATCGACCCCTGCCGGCAACGCGTAGAGCGCGGCCTGATTCCAATGTTGAGGCACCGCCAGCGCACGCTCGAGAAACCACGTCTGGATCGGTAAGAGGGGCACCTCACCGACGATCGGCTCTTGGTCGGCGGCCGGATCATCGGTCTCCGTCGGCTCGATGACAGCACAGAGATCGGCTACTGTCGGGTGGGCGGGCAGGTGCCGCGGCTCGACCCGGAGTCCCGCCTGGCGCAGACGCGAGACGACCTGGATGCTGAGGATCGAGTCACCACCGAGGGCGAAGAAGTTGTCGTAGATCCCGACCCGATCATGACCCAGCAGCTCGGCCCAGATCGCCGCGACCGTCTGCTCGGTCTCGTTGCGCGGTGTCGCCGAGTCCTCGCCAAGAGCGCTCGGCTCGTCCGGCGGTGGCAGGGCGCGATAGTCGACCTTACCGTTGGGGGTGGTAGGAAGCTGCGGCAGAACCACGAAGGCCTCGGGCACCATGAGCTCGGGTAGGGTGGCCAGGAGATCTTGGCGTAGGCGTGCCGGATCGAGGTCCTCCGGGCCGCGTGCCGTGGGGACGACGTGGGCGACGAGCCGATGGCGCGTCGGGTGTCCGGGCCCTGAGTCCAGCGCCTGTGCGGTGACCGCGGCGGTGTCGATCGCCGCGTGCTGGCGCAACTGAGCCTCGACGCCCGAGGTCTCGATACGATGCCCGCGGATCTTGACTTGCGAATCGGCCCGGCCGAGGAAGACCAAGCAGCCGTCGTCGCGGTAAGTGGCGAGATCACCGGTGCGATACAGGCGGCGTCCCGGCTCGTCCGAGTGTGCCAGCGGCACGAAGCGTTCCGCGGTCTGCGCAGGCCGCTGCAGATAACCCCGTGCCAGCCCTTCGCCGGCGAGATAGAGCTCCCCAGCGAGGCCGACCGGAACGGGCTGCTGGTCCTCATCGAACAGGAACGCGTCGGTGTCGGGGATCGGTCTTCCGATCGACACCGGGGTCGCGGCCTCGGCTTGCAGCCGGTGCACCGTGCTCCAGACCGAAGCCTCCGTCGGCCCGTACTCGTTGGCGAGCGCTGCCGTGGGCAGGATCCGGTGGTGGAGGGGGGCCAGGGTGGCGGGACAGCCTTCGCCCGCGACCATCACCAGCTCGAGCGAGGCCAGCGCCATGGGCGATGCCTCCTCGAGCAATACCTGGTAGAGGGCGGGCAAGCAGAGGGTGTGGGTCACCCGGTGGCGGCGGATCAGGTCTTCGAGGGCCTGCACGTCGCGCTCTTCGCGCGGTCCTGGCAGCACCAGGGTGCCGCCGGTGGTGAGAGTCCAGAAGATCCCCGCCACCGAGCTGTCGAAGGCGAAGGAGGAGAGGAGCAGGAAGCGGTCGACCCGCCCGGAGTAGACCGTGGACCGAGCATCGGTCGAGTGCACCAGGTTGCGATGACTCACCATCACCCCTTTGGGCCGGCCGGAGGAGCCTGAGGTGTAGAGCACGTAGGCTAGATCGTCCTCCATGGCCTCTCTCGCCATTATCGTCGGAGGTGCCCCGAGCCAGGTCGTAGGCTGGTCTAGCCGGACCACCTGGGTGCTCGGTGTGGCCAGCGCTTCGGCCGCCGCGTTCGAAGCGGCCTGGGTCAGGACGACAGCCAACCCGGCGTCGGAGGCGATGTGGCGCAAATGATCGTTGGGGTATGTCGGATCGAGCGGCACATAGGCCCCGCCGGCTTCGAGGATACCGACGATGCCGAGCACCATCTGCACCGAGCGCTCGACCAGCAAGCCGACCGGCATGTTGGGGCCCACACCCAGGCCCCGCAGGTGGTGGGCGAGCCGGCGAGCCTCTTCCAACAGCTGGCGGTAGTCCAGAGACTGCCTGCCGCAAAGGACGGCGGTCGCTTGCGGCGTCCGGCGGGCTGTTCGGGCGATGTGATCGTGGATGCACCCCTGCGGTTGTCGCGGCTGGTAGGTGTCGTTCCACTCGATCAGGACCTGTCGTCGTTCGGCATCGGTGAGCAGGGAGACCTCGCCGAGCCTCACTTGGGGTGAGCGAACGAACGCGGCCAGAGCGACGTCGACATGGCGCAAGATCCGGTCGGCCACCGCGCCGGAGAAGCGCCCGCCCGAAGTCACCAGGATGAGCTCGAGCCGTTCGCCGGGGACGACCAGAAGGGCCAGGGGGTAATTGCTCTGCTCGACGAACCGCAGGTCGCGCAGCTCGATGCCGAGGGTCTCAGCGTCTGGCGCCGTCGCCGCCGGTGGGTTCTCGAACACCAGGAGGCTCTCGAACAAAGCCTGCCCGGGCGGCACCGCGCTCCACTCCTGGATCGCTGCGAGCGGGCTGTGCTGCAAGCGCTGGAGGCGCATTTGGCGCCGCTGCAGGCCTTGCAGCCAACCGCTCAGCAGCGTGTGTGGCTCCACCTGTAGGCGCAGCGGGAGGGTGTTGATGAACAGGCCGACGGCGGATTCGATCCCGGCGAGCTGCGGCGGCCGGCCGGCGGTCGTGAGGCCAAAGACGAGGTCCGTCCGGCGACTGTAGCGGCTGGCGAGCAGGGCCCAAACACCCTGCGCGACGCTGCTGAGGGTGAGGCCGTGCTCGGCGGCGAAGGCGCGCAGGGCGGTCGTTTTGCGGCGCGTCAGCCTACGGGTCGAGGAACAATGCGCCGATCCTTCGTCGACGTTGTCGGAGGCAACCCAGGCGTCGAAGGTGGTCGGCTGCTCGAAGCCTGCGAGCTCGTTGCGCCAGAAGTCTTCGGCCACCGCGTGATCTTGCTCGGCGAGCCAGGCGATGTAGTCACGAAAGCGAAACGGCTCCGGCAGCTCGGAGGACTCTCCGCGGCGCTCGGCGCCGTAGAGGGTCAGAACTTCTTGTAGCAGGAGGCGTGTCGACCAGCCGTCGAGTATCAGGTGATGGTAGGTGAGCCGCCAATGCCAACGGTCCTCGGCCAACCGCGCCAGTGCGATGCGCAGCAAGGGTGCCTGATCGAGGACCACGCCTTGCTGGCGGTCGCGCCGCGAGCGCTGGTCCAGGCGCTGCTCTTGCTGCGACCGGTCGAGGTCGCGCCAGTCCTCGATCGACCAGGGGATCTCGGCCTGCTGGCGGACGATCTGCAACGGTTCGTCGAGCCCATCCCACACGATCGCGGTGCGCAGGATCGTGTGGCGACGGACGACCTTGGCCCAGGCCCGGCGGTAGGCGGCGACGTCGAGCTCACCGTGCAGGGTACCCGACACCTGATTGAGGAAGACAGCGGATTTCGGATCCGCCAAGCTGTGGTAGAGCATGCCTGCCTGCATCGGGGCGAGCGCATAGACGTCCTCCACGTTGTCGAGCTGCATCTCGGTATCCTAGCTCTCGAGGGTTGGCCTGGTCAGAGCTGCGAGCGTGCTCATCCGCGCAGAAGCTAAGTCTGCCCGCGACGGAGGACGGCAGCGAGTTTGCCCAGCTTGGCTTCGTCGAGGTTGGCGAGGGGGAAGTCGCTCGCGCTGCGGCCGCTCTGGCGATCGGCGAGGCAGTGCTCGAGGAGGTCGTGCAAATGCTGGAGGAAGGCACTCGCCAGCCGCTGGACCGTGCCGCGCCGGAAGGTCTGGCGATCGAAGATCCAATCGACCTCGAGGCGGCCCCCTTGCAGCCTAGCGACGACTTCGAGCGCGAAGGGGCAGTGTGCCTTCGGCCCGCGGGACAAGGCGAGGGGCTTGGCGAGGCGGAATGGGCCGTCGGACGGCACCAGGCCTTCGGCTTCGCCGAGATAGTTGAAGACCACCGGATGCGGAGCGCGAGCCTCGAGGGTCGCCAGCTCGCGGCGCACGGCGTGATCGGAGCTCGCGTAGCGCAGCCAGCCATAGCCGATGCCACCGCGAGGCACTTGCCGCAGATGGTCTTTGGTCACCCGCAGCAACGCGCCGGGCTCCCCGGGTAGGTCCAGGCGCACCGGGAAGAGGCTGGTCAGCCAACCGACGACCTGGGTCGCGTCGAGACCCGGCTGCAGAGCCTCGCGACCATGGCGCTCGAGGAAGAAGTTGACCTGGCGATCGCCCACGCGCTCGGCGAGGGTCGAAGCCAGGGCGGCGACCAGGATCTCGTGGGTCCGCAGATGACCAGCGGCCGGTACCTGGCGGACGAGGGTCTCGGTCGCCGGACCGTCGAGCCGCACGGAGACGGTCTCGACCGCCTGCCTGGGGGCCGTCGAGCTGTCTGCGG
>JBCCGX010000695.1:0-5586 GCA_039029035.1 Acidobacteriota bacterium
CACCGACGCCAGGGTTCTCGACAACGACCTGCGTCAATGCGGATTTGTCGGCGATCGGTTCGCTCTCTACCTCCACACTATCGAGGCAGGCCAGCTGCCGGGAGGCGTCGAAGTGCGGGGCAACCGATTCGGTGACGCGGAGGGCGCCTTCATGATCTACAAAATGAAAGATCTGAAGATCTCTGACGGCTCGGTGGAGGGATCCAACATCGTCCTCGACAAGGGCGGCTTCGACACCATGGGCGGCACCTGGGATGTGCTCGAGTTCCAGCAGCTCGAAGACACCACCATCGAGAATCTCGACCTTTCCTATGCCGGCGAGGAGCCCAAGGGCTCTGCCCTGCGGATCACCGGAGGCTCCAACGTCACCGTCCGAAACCTCACCACCGCCAATCGGCTCGAAGGCGTCGTCGTCGTCGGCGTCACCGACGCCAGGGTCCTCGACAACGACCTGCGTCAATGCGGATTTGTCGGCGATCGGTTCGCTCTCTACCTCCACACTATCGAGCCAGGCCAGCTGCCGGGAGGCGTCGAAGTGCGGGGCAACCGGTTCGGTGACGCGGAAGGCGCCTTCATGATCTACAAAATGAAAGATCTGAAGATCTCCGACGGCTCAGTCGAGGGTTCCAACATCGTCCTCGACAAGGGCGGCTTCGACACCATGGGTGGCACCTGGGACGTGCTCGATATCCGCGAGCTCGAAAACAGCACTATCGAAGGCCTCGACCTATCCTATGCTGGCGAACAGCCCAAAGGCGTTGCTCTACGGGTCGGCGGAGGCTCCAACGTTACAGTCCGAGACCTCGATGCTCGCAACCGCACGAGCGGCGTGATCATCACGGGCGTCAAAGACGCCCGCGTCGAGAGTCTACGATCGTAAGGTGATACAGGTAGGGCAAGCCACCCCACCATTGCTAGATGCGTCGAATAGCCGCAGGGAGGGGCTTGCCCCACCGTCCGGCTCCAACACCCTACGATTCGATTTTCGCTGAGCTCTTCTTGCCGGCGGACGCTTGCGACGCAGCCCCGCCGTCGCCATCCCCCGCCCACTCCGCCAGAGCTTGCCGCGCGTCTCGCCTGGCGCCGGCCTGCCCCTTGGCAGCCGCCGAAAGAGCCAGCTCCTGGTGCGTACGACTGAGGAAGTAGCGCAGGCTGTCGATCCGGACGCTGACTTGCCTTGGCACATACTGGAACGGGGCCTCGACGAAGGCTTCGAGAGAGGCTAGTTGCTCTTGGCCGCGATCGCGCTTCTCGATCAGCTCGGCGGAGCCCAGGCTTTCGATCCGATCACCAATGCGCCTCTCGCGGGCCTTGTCACCGTCAGCCCGCAGGATGTCGAGCTCCAGGGAGACGTCACCGGCGAGGCGTGCCGCCGCTTCGTTACCGTAGAGCCGCTCGGCCCTGGCGATGGCCTTCTCCCGACCCAGAACGTCGCTGGAGTAGAGGAACGAGACATCACGCGCCAGGTGAACGGC
This sequence comes from Acidobacteriota bacterium, assembly GCA_039029035.1. Lineage (GTDB taxonomy): Bacteria > Acidobacteriota > Thermoanaerobaculia > Multivoradales > J023 > JAAELT01. The sequence goes on from JBCCGX010000695.1 coordinate 1,476, forward strand.
TGTCTCGGGGTAGTACCCGAGCTGAGGATCCGCCGAGTCGTAGACCGCCTGGCCAACAAAGTCCTCGAATTGCAGGGCACTCCAAGGTGCGCCCTCCTCGGCGCCGCCACGAACAAACGGCTCGATTTCTCCGACATCGACGAGCCCGGCAGCAAGTACCAGGCTGTTGTGGGCGCCGAGGAGAGTGATGACCTGCGGGAAGTTGACCGCAAAGTGCCGCAAGGGCGCGGCATCTTGAACCAAGGCCGTCAGCACCTCGCCGACCTGGGGCGGACGCTCGGCGATCGCCGCGAGGAAATTCGCTGGTGGATTCTCGACGACCTTGCGGGCCCGGGCCCGCAAGGTCGCACTGATCGGCAAGACCGGCAGGAGGTCACCGATTTCGCTGTGCTCGGCAAGCAGCCGGAGCTCCTCCAAGCCTTCGCGCATGCCGCGCTCGATCCGCCGGGTATCACCCAGGGTGAAGCGCACGGCGGCCTCCGCAATGGCGAGAAGATCTCGCACCACCGCCGTACCGGTGCGACCGGTGACCGCTAGCAGCGCGTCGCGGACTTCGGCGCGATCGATCTGGCCGGAGGCCGAGCCCAAATCGAACAAACTGTTGAGCGCTTGCATCGTCGCGTCGACCGCCATGCGGCCCGGACGAGTGGCCGCAGCGGCCTGGGCCGTATCTCGGCTCAACGCGAGCGGCAGCGCGGCGATCTTGCCGTAGGGTCCAACGACGGTATCCGCTGCCAGCTCAATCCACGAGTAGCCACGCGGCACCTGCTTGCTCATCCAGATCTCCTGGTTGAGCGGGCTCACCGGGGATCGCCCACTGCTGAGCTCGATACCGTGGGTCATCAGCTGCGAAGCCTCTTCCGCCGCTGCGGTGGCCTGGGCGCCGACTTTCTCCGCCAGTTGGCGAGCCGCGCCCGCCCCCGGCACGACGCCTTCGGCCGCCGCCGCCGCGAAACCTGCCGTCTTGGCACCGGTCTGGACGCCGAGCTGGAAGGTGCGTGCCGCGAGGTTCGACGACACCAGCACTGAACCGGCGCCCCAACGGCCGACCTGCGTGAGGTTCGAGACGCCCTGGCCGAGCACACCCTGGCCAGCCACGAGGTCGTCGATCGTCAGCACCTCGGAGACGACCTTTCCACCGAGACTCGCGAGGTCTGAGAGCAGGCTCATGATGCGTCTCCTTGAACGAGGTGATTCGGCATCGTCTCCGCCGTCCGCTCGGCGATCGCCGCGATAGTGAGAAAGGGATTGACTCCGATCGGCACCCCGACCACCGCACCATCGACCACGAAGAGCCCCTGGTGCACACCACCCTCGCCATCGAAGACCTGGCAGTCGGCATCGACCACGCCATGGTCGGCGTCGTCACCGAGATCGCAGCCACCCAACGCGTGAGCGGTGATGAGATTGTTGGCGCCGAAGAGTCCCGGTCGATCGAGATGCACCCAAGTGCCACCGAGAGTGTGCGCATGGGCTTCGAGCTCTTGCTCGATCCGGCGAAAGATTGGATCGGTACGGACGCTGGGCCATTCGATGTCCACTCGCCCCTTGTCATTGAGATGCATCCGACCCTTGGCGTCGTCAAACGCCATCACCAGATAGACCATGGAATGGTTGAGCGCACCATTCGGGTTCCAGCCAATCTGATCTTGGCCGACCCGCGCCAACTCCTTCGCCTTGTCCACGAGGCCGTGGTCGGTATCCTCGCCGGTGAGGGCGGCCAGGCCCGGCAGAGCTCGACGGTAGGTGTCGACCAAGGCGCTCGGCAACAGAGCAAAATCTTCCAGCGTGATGCGCTCGGCGAACGGACGGGAGCGATCGTATTGGATCGAGCTGACGATGGTCGGGCCGGGCTTCACCTGCGCCCGCTTGCTGTCGGGGTGGTTGCCGTAGCCCATCGTGTCGCAACGCACGTCGTTGTTGTAGGCCAGGCCGATAAAGTCGCCATTGCCGGAGAAACCGTAGCCCAGCCGGCCGGAGAACGCGAGACCCTGCGTTTCTGAGCGTAGGAGGATCTCGGTCGAGCCGACCGATCCCGCCGCCAAGACCACATTGTGCGCCAGGAGCCGCCGGTCTTCGCCATGGCGATCGTCCTTGTTGTGGCGGTAGACGATCTCCCAGCCGCCGCCGGACCGCTTGGCCAGGTGGCGCACCTCGATCCGAGTGTGGATCTCGGCCCCCTTCTGCCGCGCGTAGGGCAAGTAATTCATGTAGAGGGCGTTCTTGGCCCCCACGTTACAGCCCGGGAAACAATCCCCGCAGTCGATGCAGGGGTACTGGGTCACACCCTGCGCATTCTTCTCGCCGTCGAGATCGAAGTTGACTGTGATGTTGACCGGTCCGAACTGCGCATCGGTCAGCTCGTCGAAGCGCTGCTTGACCCGCTGCACTTTGGTCAGCTCGCTCCAGCGCGGGTGGTGGTTCGGACGCAGCACGCTCTCGGCCCGCTGGTAGTACTTCCAGATCTCGCCCGAGTCCCCCAGGCCACGGTAGGTCGACGGCCAACGTGGATCTTCGAAAAATTCCCGATCGGGGCGATAGGCGACGTTCAGGTTGAGCAGCGAAGTGCCGCCCAGGCCATTGCCCTTCAGCACATCGATGTCGTCGCACAGGTAGTAATCGATCAGGGCGAGTGGGTTGCCCTTGCTACGGACGTTGCCGGCGAGCTCTTTGAAGGAGTCGGGGAAATCACCCGGCTGCCACTCTTTACCGCGCTCGAGCAGGCACACGGAGTGCCCCTGCTCCGCCAGCCGTGCCGCGATCACCGAGCCGCCGTAGCCGGAGCCCACGATCACGGTCTGGTACTCGTCTTTCAACTGACCTGCAGAGTTGGATAGCCTCTCCCACATGGTTCCTCCTAGCCCCCGGCAGATAACAAGCCTACTAGACATTTCGATAGATCCCAACCTCTAATTCGGCGCTAATCGAGTCAAGATGCTGGAACAGCCACCAATCACCGAAGAGCGTCTGCGGCGTGATCTCGCCACGCTTGGCGTCGAGCCCGGCTCGACGCTGAGCGTTCACTCCTCCCTCTCCGCCCTCGGCTGGGTCGTCGGCGGGCCCAGCACCGTCGTGCGTGCCTTGCTGGCCGCGGTGGGCGAGGAGGGCACGCTGGCCATGCCGGCGGCGACACCCCTCTGCGCCGATCCTGCGACCTGGCCTGCGCCGCGAGTCCCGCCAGAATGGCTCGACGAAGTCCGCCGGCACTTGCCCCTCTTTGATCGCCGGACGACGCCCACCTCCCTTGGCGCCATCCCCGAGACCTTCCGCAACTGGCCGAACACCCTACGCAGCGACCATCCCCTGGAGTCGGTCTGCGCCCGAGGCCCGGCAGCGGCCGAGATAACCCGCGACCATCCTCTAGCTTTCTCTGAAGGCCCGGGAACCCCCTTCGCCAGGCTGTACGACGCGGACAGTCACATCCTGCTGCTCGGTGTCGGCTTCAATCGCTGCACGGCACTGCACTTCGCCGAATCGCTAGCGGCGCGGCGACGCACCATGACGGTGCGATTCCCGATCTCGAAAGATGGACAGCGGGAATGGACCGACGTCACCAACGTCGCCGATGACAACGACACCCACTTTCCCATCGTTGGCGAGCAATACCTGGCGACCGGCCGAGCTCGTCGAGGCACAATCGGCGAAGCCCAAGCGACGCTGTTCCCGATGCCAGATCTGGTCGACTTCGCGGTCGACTATTTCGACCGAGTCCTATAGCCCTACCGTCTTCTAGAACCAACCAGTCCGCACGAGGAGCGAAGATGTCTCGAATCGCCGGTATCGACCCCGCTCGAGCCACGGGGCCTGTCGCCAAGGTCCTGCGCGCGCAGGCGGAGGTGTGGGGGGATCCCCTACTCAATCACCTGGTTTACGCTCGGCGCCCGAACCTCTTCCGCGCCGTACGAGGTATGTGGAGCGGCCTGAACAAGGATCAGCTGCTCGACGAAACCCTGGTCGCCCTGGTCAATCGGCGGGTTGCGGCACTCAATGGCTGCGTCTTCTGACAGGACATCAACGCTGCAGTTGGCAGCGCCCTGGGCCTCTCGGAAGAAAAACTCCTGTCGCTCGACGAGCATGCCGAGAGCCCTTTGTACACCGAGTCCGAGAAGGC
>JBCCGX010000696.1:0-5576 GCA_039029035.1 Acidobacteriota bacterium
ACCGTGCACGCTACGAGAAGGAAGGCGAGACCCTGGAGCAGATGCCGCCCGAGGTCGAGCGCGATTACCGCATGTCAAAGATGCAGACCGCCTACCAGGAGATGATTGAGTCCGAGCTCGCTACTGAAGATGTCGACCTCTTCCCGGAGAGGATGTCTGATGGATAGGGCGGTGCCTTGCAAAGCCCCGAAGGGGCGGCAGTCCGTAGCCTGGGATTTGAATCCCAGGCGTTCGGGAGCGAATCAGGCCGCCTCGCTCCCGGGGTTGAAACCCCGGGCTACGCTCTCTGGTCCCTCCGGGAGCGGAGCCCCGAAGGGGCGGCAGCGTTTAGCCCGGGGCGCAAGCCCCGGGTTGGCGGGATCCCGGTGGGCAAGCCCCGAAGGGGCGACAGCGAGGTTGGCGCCTCAGGGAACCATCACGCCCGGGGCCGCCGGGGATAAATCCCCGGGCTATAGAAGGCGCCCGGTCAACCGGGCTTGGTGGCTAAAGCCACGATCCGAGCGGCTTCAGCCGCCAAGCCGCCCGGCGGCGCCTTCCATAGCACGGGCGTTTACGCCCGGCGGCGGAGGACGACGTCCTCTGATCTGGCTAGCCACGGTCGGCCTCCTCCTCGCCGGTTGTAACCCGCCGTCGACCGAGATCGAAACGGCTGAGGCCGCTCAGGCCGTCGAACCTCTCTTGCCCGTCGAAACCCGCTCTTCCGTCGACCGCGCCGTGGCCACCACTGGTGACGTCATCACCTACACGGTGAAGGTGGACTACGACCCGGCCTATGCGATCGAGCTGCCCGAGCCCGGCGCCGAGATCGCCGGCTTCCGCATCATCGACATCGGTGGCGAGGAGCCGCGGGAAGAAGAGGGTCGGCGGATCGAGGAGCGCTGGTACAAGCTGCGGGCCGACCTGGTCGGTTCCTACGTGCTGCCGCCGGTGCAGGTGGCCTACTGGCCGGCGGGCGAGGATCGATTCGCCCTGCCGGAGGCAAGTGCCGACGCCGCGGCGGCGGCCGAAGATCCGGCCACCGAGGAACCGACCAACGAGCCCGCCAGCACCCCGGCCACCGGTCCGCAAGTCGTCCAGACGTCGGAGATCTTCATCGAGGTCGAGTCGGTGCTGGGCGACGGCGAAGCGACCGATATCCGCGGCCTCAAGCCGCTGCGCGAGGTCGTTCGGCCGACTCCTTGGTGGTGGTTCGCCGCCGGTGGCGGTGCGGTCGCCCTCTTCGGGCTGCTCGGCTTCTTGCTGTGGCGCCGCTCGCGGCGCGAGGTCTTGGTGCCACCGCGCCCCGCCCACGAGATCGCCTACGAGGCCCTCGAGCGCTTGCGCCAGACCGACTTCGAAGATGTCGAGGCGATGCGGCTCTTCCACTTCGAGATTTCCGAGGTGATCCGGACCTATGTCGAGAACCGCTTCCGCTTGAACGCCACCGATTTGACCACCGAAGAAATCGTCGCGGCGCTCGATCAGCTGCGTGGCCTCTCCGGTGACGAAAGCGAGCGTTTGCGCCGATTCCTGGCTGCCACCGACCAGGTGAAATTTGCCGCCTACCAGCCCGGCGAAGAGGAGATCGCCCAGACCTACGAAGGGGCGCTGTCCTTCGTCGAGGCGACCCGTATGCGCGAGGTCGAGGTGCCGGCCGCAGAGGACGTTGCGGCGGAAGACGAAAGCGGCGAAGACGCCGGCTCCCGCAAGATCGAGGAGGCTGCGGCATGATCGACGAGCTCTTCTTCGCCCACCGGTGGATGTTCTGGGTCCTCGGGCCGCTGTTCGCCGCCTGGGTCCTGGCGTGGTTTCTGCTCCCCTGGCTGGCGCGCAAGCGACGCAAGGCGGCGGCGGTGCGCTTCTCCAATATTCGGCCTTTGCAACGGCTGAAGCCGTCCAGGACCCTCATCTTGAGGCGCTTGTTCCAAGGGCTGCGACTCGTCACCGTCGCTTTGCTGATGATGGCCATGGCGCGGCCGCAGACCGGCCGCACCCACACCCAGGTGCGAACCGAGGGGATCGACATCGTGCTGGTGATCGACACCTCGGGCTCCATGCAGGCCCTCGATCTCGAGGCCAATCGCCGCATCTCGGAGCGTCGCAACCGGCTCCAGGTGGTCAAGGGGGTGGTCGAGGACTTCGTCGAAAAGCGCGACAACGATCAGATCGGCCTCGTGGTGTTCGGCGCCGAAGCCTTCACCCAGTGTCCGTTGACCCTCGATCACGGGATCGTCGCCACCTTCATGGATCGCATCGAGATCGGCATGGCGGGCGACGCTACCGCCATCGGGACCGCGGTCGGCACGGCGATCAAGCGGCTCAAGGACTCCGAGGCGAAGTCGAAGGTCGTCGTCCTGCTGACCGACGGACGGTCCAACGCCGGCTCTTTGACCCCCACCAAAGCCGCCGAGGTGGCGGCGACCTTTGGCATCAAGATCTACACCATCGGTGCCGGTGGTCGCGACAAGGCGCCGTTCATCGTCGACTCGTTCTTCGGCAAGCAGGTGGTCTACCAGGACGTCGAGATCGACGACCAGACTCTGATGGAGATGGCGCGGGTGACCGGCGGCCAGTACTTCCGCGCCGAGGACGAACAGGCGCTGCAGAAGATCTACCAAGAGATCGACGAGCTCGAGAAGACCGAGATCACCATGTCGTCCTATATGGAATACAACGAGCAGTTTCGCTGGTTCGTGATCCCGGCCCTCGGCCTGCTGTTGATCGAGGTTCTGATGCTCGGGACGCGCTTTCGCAAGCTGCCTTGAGGGGATGACGATGAAGATGAAACGGCCAGCGGATCGCCTTCCCCAGGTTGAAACCCGGGGCTACGGCCTCCCGTCCCTACGGGACGAAGACTCCTTCCCGCGCCCTGTAAGGGCGCACGCGAATCGCCACAGGTTTCAACCTGTGGTCCGTGCCGCGGCGCTCCTGCCCCTTCTCCTCGTCCTCACCGGTTGCGACGACGTCAAGGTCGGCTCGGCCGAATCGCTCTGGCTACTGTGGCTGGTGCCGGTGACTTTGGCTTTCTACATCTACGCCTTTCGCACCAAGACGCGGCTGCTCGAGCGCTTCGCCTCGACCGAGATGCTCGCCCGCCTGACCGCCGGGGTGAGCCGCTCGCGACAGTACTTCAAGGCGGCCCTGGTGCTCTTCGGGCTGCTCGCTGCGGTGCTCTCTTTGGCCGAGCTCAAGTACGGCTTCACCTGGGAAGAGGTCACGCGCGAGGGCGTCGACATTGTCGTGGCCCTCGATGTGTCGGATTCGATGTTGGTCGAGGACGCCGAATCCGGCGGTAAGCTGTCACGCCTCGAGCGCGCCAAGCGCGAGATCGCCGATCTCTTGCTCTTGCTCGAGGGCGACCGTATCGGCCTGGTGGCCTTCGCCGGGACGGCCTTCATCGAATGCCCGTTGACCCTCGACTATGGCGCGGCGGAGATCTTCCTCGACGCCATTGATACCGATCTCATCCCGGTCAAAGGGACGGCGATTGGCGATGCTCTAAGGACGTCGGTCGAAGCGTTCGAAGGCTCGTCGCACCAATCGAAGGCGATCATTCTGATCACCGATGGCGAGGACCACTCGGGAGCGGCTCTGCAAGCGGCCGAGGAGGCCAAGATCGCCGGCATCCGCGTTTTCACCATCGGGATCGGTCGCGACGAAGGCTCGCCGATCCCAGCGCCCGGCGGCGGCTTCCGTCGCGACCGCCGAGGTGAGATCATTCTTTCCAAGCTCGATGAGACGACCTTGCAGAAGGTCGCGCTCAACACCAGCGGCCGCTACGTCCGCTCGGTGACTGGCGATGTCGACCTCGAGCAGATCTACTCCCAGGGCATCAAGGCGACGCTCGAAGACCAGGAGCTGGGCTCGAAGCGTCGGCAGCGTTGGGAAGAGCGGTACCAGTGGATCCTCGCCGTGGCGCTGATCGCCCTGATGCTGGAACCCCTGATCTCGGAGCGTTTTCGCAAGAGGGGACCTGTCGATGCCTGATCCAGTCTCGATCCGAAAGCAAGCTGCGTTGACGTATTCCGCACTAGCCCTGCTGGTCGCGACGACCCTGGTCGGCACCGCTGTCGCCCAGCCCGCCGCCGGCCCTCAAGACGCTGATGCTCCGCCGGCCGAAGAGGCGACGACCCCAGCCGACGCGTTACCTCCCGGAGCCGATCCCGCGGCGACGCCCCCTGCCGCGGTACCTGAGGCGTTCGAAACCCCCTACTCGGCTTACGATGCCGGCGCCTACCAGCAGGCGCTGCAAGGTTTCGTCGACCAGCAGGTGGAGAATCCGGAGAATCCCGAGGTAGCGCTCAACCTGGGTAGTGTCCACTACCAGATGAAGAACTTCGAGGAGGCCGACCGCGCCTTCTCCCAAGCCGCTCTTTCGGCCGACGACACCGTGCGTTCGCAGGGGCTCTACAACCTGGGCAACTCGGCCTTCCGTCAGGGCCGTCTGGAAGAGGCGGTGGAGCTGTTCAAGGCGGTGCTCGACATCAATCCTGATGACGAGGATGCCAAATACAACCTGGAATTCGTTCGGGACGAGATCCGCCGTCGTCACGAGGAGGCGAAGAAACGCCAGGAAGAGCAGCAGCAACAGCAACAGGATCAACAGCAGCAAGGCGATCAACAACAGGATCAACAGCAGCAAGGCGATCAACAACAGGATCAACAGCAGCAAGGCGATCAACAACAGGATCAACAGCAGCAAGGCGGCCAGGATACCGACGGCGATGGCCTGCCGGACGAGACCGAGCGCTCGGCGCAGAACCCGACCGATCCGCAGAATCCGGATACCGACGGTGACGGTCTCACCGACGGCGAGGAGGACCAGAACGCCAACGGTGCCGTGGACGAGGGCGAGACCGACCCCAACAAGCCCGACAGCGATGGCGACGGGACCCCGGACGGTCAGGAAGCCCAGCAGCAACAACAAAGCGAGCCCCAGGGCGAGGGTGGTGAGCAGCCGGCCGAGCCCGAGGGGCTGACCGAGGAAGAGGCAGAGCGTTACCTCCAGGGCCTGGAGGAAGGCCTGCCGCAGCAGCAGCGTCGCCTGCCACCGGGTAGTCGTCGCGCCAAACCGGAGAAGGACTGGTGAGCCCCATGCGACGGCTACGATCCGCCGCCCGCCCATCGTCCAAGAGGGGCTTCAGGAGCGGGCTGCTCTGGGCCGTTCTTTGGGGCCTCGCCTCGCCTGCTTTCGCCCAGAGTATCCAAGTCACGATCGATCGCACCGAGGCCACGGTCCAGGATCAGCTCAACCTGCGGGTCACGGTGAAGGGCTCACAGAACGCCGAGCCGGAGATGCCGGATCTTTCGGCCTTCAATGTCTACTATCGTGGCGAGCAGAGCCAGATCAACATGATCAACCGGCAGACCACGGTCAGCATGATCTACAACTACGTCCTGGTGCCCAAACAGGTCGGCGAGTTCACGATCGGCGCGGCGAAGGTGCAGATCGACGGCCGTTCTTACACCAGCAGGCCTTTTAAGGTCCGCATCCTCGCGGCATCGGCCAAACCGCGTGAGTCCGAAGGCCTGTTCATCCGTCAGACGGTGTCGAACAAGAACCCCTATGTCGGCGAGCAGGTGATCTACACCTGGCG
>JBCCGX010000697.1:0-5561 GCA_039029035.1 Acidobacteriota bacterium
GCGGGTCAAGCAGAGGTAGATCGTCCCTTGGTTGACCACGAGGGCGTTCTCGCCGACCTGCTCGATGCGCCGCGCGATGCCGTAGCCGTGTAGAGGTCCGAGCTGCTCCAAGGTCTTGAGCACCATCAGATCGAGGGTGCCTTGCAGTATGGGGGATCGAGTGTCGGTCATGGCGTGTCTTTCGTGGTAGGTCTTGGAGAGCATCCTCCATGTGGGATGCTAAGAGGAGAGTATGCGGCTCCCTGTGGGATGTCAAGAGGAAGAAGTATTCGGCGACGTACCCGCTCTGTACACGTTTCGGGTCTCCGATGGCTCCTATAGGTATGCAGCAGGCCGAATCAGATCAGGTCCGACGAGCCGCCAGGGGTGATCGCACCGCCTTTGCCGCGCTGGCCGGAGCCCATTGGCCGGGCCTCGTCGGCCTGGCGCGCTCGGTGGTCGGCGAGGCGGCCGCCGAGGACGTGGTCCAGGACGCCTTGATTGTTGCCTGGCGCAAGTTGGGATCGCTGCGCGATCCGACGGCCTTCTCCGCCTGGCTGACCCGGATCGTGCTGAACCAATGTCTGCGGCGTAAGCGGCGCTGGCGTGACTGGCTACCGATCGGCGCCGTCGCCGAGCCGGCGTTCGAGGCCAGCCCTCAAGCGGAGCTCGACCTGGAGCGCTGCCTGAACTGTTTGGCGCCGCGCCAGCGCGCGGTGATGTACATGACGATCGTCGAGGGCCGAACCGACAGTGAGATCGCGGCGCTGATGCGGATCACGAAGGCTTCGGTCCGTTCCCACCGCCGTCGTGCACGTCAGCGTCTGAACCAACTCTTGAATGGAGCGAATCATGTCTCCTGAACCGATCGACCGATTCGAACAGCGCTTCGAGGTGTGGGCCAGTCGCCCGCCGGCGACCCCGGCCGATGAGGCGGTCCGCCGAATGCTGCGGCGTCTGCCCGCGGATCCGTCGCCGCGACACGCCGTCTCCTGGGGCCGCATCGCTGCCGCCGCCGCGGCGGTTCTGGCGGTGGTGCTCGCGACGCATCTCTACCTCCGCCAGAGCGCGGCCCCGCCGGTCGTGCAAGACACGACCGTCGGCGTTGTCGAAGCACCGCTGCTGCCGGATGGCGTCGCCCTGATCTGGCTCGACGCCGAAACCCCCCTCTACCTCACCTTGAAAGCGCCGGAGAGCTCCCAGGGAGAGCCGACATCATGATGCCTAGTTCGACGAGATCCCGTTTTTTCGCCTTCGCACCCTTGTTGGTCCTGGTGCTCTGCACGCCGCCGGTCGCTGTCGCAACCGACACCGGGCTCGCCACCGAGGTGACTCTCCTGGTCGGTCGCCCGAGCTTCGGCCTCGGCGTCGAGCCAGAAACCCTGGTCGTTCCGGGAACCGTGATCCCGGTTCCGTCTGAGTCCATGGGTGACACCCCGAGCTTCGAAGGTCTCGAGGAAGCCCACCGTGCGCTCCGAAGGTCCCACCACCGGATCGGGCAGGTGGCCAAGGATCTGGTGAGGAGCTTGCGTCTCCAATCGGTGGAGATACGGTACCGGAAGCCCCTAACCCTCGCGGTCGGTGAGCCGCGCGACCTGCCGCCGCCGGCAAGCACCTCGACTATCCGGGTGACTATCGAGCTCCTGGGGTTCAACGCCGCCATGGCGAGCTACGAAGTGCAGTTCTCAGATGGCGCCTTGCCGCTCACCCGGACCCCTCTGACCGTTCATCGGGGCAAGCAGGCCGTGGTTGGTGGTCTCGATGGGGAGGACGCGCCCTATCTCTTCCTGCTGATCGCACCGGCGGAGGCGGCATCGGTCGAAAACGGTGTGCCCGCCGGACCCATGGCTATCCGTGGAGACGTCCAGCCGCCAATCGCGATCAACAAGAGGCCGGCCACGTACACCCAGGAGGCCAGGGAAGGAAAGATCGAAGGTGAGGTCGTCGTCAAGACCACCATCGAGAGAGACGGTTCGGTGTCCGAGGTGAAGGTGCTCGAGGGACTCCCCAGCGGCCTGTCCGAGGCCGCGGTCGAAGCCATCAAGCAGTGGCGTTTCGAGCCGGCTTTGCTGGATGGCGAGCCGGTTGCGGTGCACCACTACTTGACGGTCGACTTTCGGCTCTCGACGGACGCTGAGGCGGAGCAAGAGCCCTAAGTCGAGTCGGACGACGGTGGCTTGTCGCCGAGTTTCGCGGCAGTCAGGCCGCTCCGAGCTCGGCTCTCTCCGCGACTTGCTCGAACGGGATGTCGAACCAAAAGCTCGAGCCGACTCCGAGGGTGCTGGTCGCCCCGATGGATCCCCCCAGCTTTTCGACGATCCTCTGGCTGATCGCCAAGCCCATGCCCATCCCTCCGAAACGTCGACTATCGGAAGAATCCACCTGGGATAACGGCTCGAACACCGTGGATAGCGCTTGATCCGGAATGCCGACTCCGGTGTCTTGGACCGTGAACCGAAGTCTGGGCTCGTCCGAGTGAGTCTTGGTGACTTTGATCGAAACGCCACCACTGGATGTGAACTTGACCGCGTTGCCTGCCAAGTAGCCTAGCAATTGGCGCAAGCGATCCGCGTCTTGGCGGATTCTGAGGGGTACAGCTCGATCAACATTCGAGCTGAGCTTCAGGTTTTTCTCCTTGGCATGGCAGGTCCATGACTCGATGGCCTCAGTGATCAAACGTCGCGGGTCGATCTCCGCGGTGTTCACGTTCTCCAGCCGGTCTGCCTCGGCTCGGGAGAACTCGAGGAGGTCGTCGATCATCACCCGTAACTCGTCGGCGCCGGACTGCATGCAGTGCACCATTTGACGTTGCTCAGCGGTCAAATCGGTCTTCAGCAACAAGTCACCAAATCCGAGGATCCCTCCTAGGGGCGTCCGCAGCTCGTGGCTGATACTGGCCAAGAACTCGCGTTTTGCTCGAATACCGGCTTCGGCTTGAGCCCTGCCTCGTTGGGCTTCGCTTCTGTAGTCCTCGAGCCGGCTCGACAGCTCCCGCTCGGCTCTGCGCACCGCACGCTCACGTTGATCGAGGTCTTTCAGTCTCTCGGAGAGTCGTTTGATCATCTGATGGGGCCCTCCTGGGGTGCTGACGTGGCACCTATCAATGGGTAACTAGAGGTCTCTGAGACTTAGTCAAACCCTTGAGGATCACGAATCAAATGACCGCAGTATTACGTTTTGCATGACGAGACCCGAGAGGCCGGCCCGCTTGTCGGCCCGGCCTGGCAGGAACGCCCGGCTTGGCAAGCCCGAGGCGCGTCACGCGCAGTGACTCAGCAGGAGATGATGCAGGTCTGCACGCAGGCGCAGAATTGCGACGGCGGGCCGCCGGCGCACGTCTCGAAGCAGATGAAATCGTATTTGCAGGTCGTGCTGACGCAGCGGAAAGCTGAGGTCATGGGGCCATCGGGCGCGGCGTTGCCCAGCCAATGCGGCTCGGCAGGCAGCTCGCGCGCCAGAGCAGAGCCACAGCCTTGACTCGCGTCGAATGTCTCGACGATCGATGCCTGCGACACCGGCTGGAATGCTGGCGAGCCGGCAGTGGCCGGAAGGGCGACGAGGAGCAGCGAGAGGACCAGGAGGCTCGAGCGATGACGCATGTTCTTGTCTCCGTGAAGGTGTGCAGGGATGCACGGTGAAAGTTGCCGGATCAGACAATTTCACCATACCGAAAGAGACAGTTATATGTCAAATTCTCTATGCGTCGAGCGGCGGGTGCCGAGGGAACCGCCTCGCGGGCTCACAACCTGGCTCTATGCTTCTGTTCGACGAGCTTCACCAGCACCCGCTTCGCATCCGGCGACAAACCGTAGCTGTCCAGCTCCTGTCGGAAATCCTCCAGATCGCCGCAGCCACCCAGAAAGCCGTTGATCCGCGCCACGGCGGTGGAGGCCACCAGATCCTCGAGGCGAGGCAGCATCGCCTGCAGCTCGATGAGCAGATTGCCGGCGCGGCGCAGCATGTACTTCTGGTGATAGTCCTCGGCCAGGGTGAAGGGTCCGGCTGGAGCGATCTCGGTGTGGATCTCGCTGCCGAGGCGCTGGGCTTCGCGCTCGCGTGTCCCTTCGGCGAGCCGCTGCTGCGTCGCATCGTGAGTGAAGATGGCCGACATGTACTGCCGCTTCCACGCCGGACGCAGGGGGCTGTGGCTGTGCCAGAAGACATCCAGCAGATCGGCATAGGAGATGCGGCTCGGATCGAAGTCGATCTGGATCGACTCGGCGTGATCACCGATCGCGTGGTAGGTGGGCAACTCGGTGGTGCCGCCGGCATAACCGACTCGGGTGCGAACGACACCGGGCAGACTCCCGAACCGGGAGTCGGGGCCCCAGAATCACCCGAGAGCGAAGGTGGCCGTTTCGGTTTCGGCGGGTGCCGCGGCGTCGATCGGCGGCAAAACGGGAGCTAGCTCGTTCGTCTTGTGCAGTGCGAAGGTCATGGCGATCTCCATCGGAAGGGTGCAAGGGCCGACCCTCTCTCCAACGCCGGCGATCAGGGCAATATTCCGTCGCTGCTCGATCCAGGGCTTCGCCTCTCGAGTGGTATCGTCGCGGCTGTGCGCTGAAGGCCAAGACCTCAGGGAGTGACGGATGCGGAGGAGCCCATGTCTTTGAAAGGTGTCGCCAAGGCGACTCTAAAGATCCTCGACGACGGTGGATTCGCCGCCCCCTCAGGCGATTGGATCGGGCTTCGAGCCGAGCTCGATCATGCGGTCGAGACAACGCGCCTCTACACGCCGGAGCAATTGGCAGCCCTCTTGCCCTCGAACAATCCGCAGGGAGGGTCCGGTCCTCGGGTCGAGGTCAACGGTGATTCGACCCAAGTCGCCGCCCACCGCCTCGTCGTCGACCAAGGAGTCGGCAACCTCGTGCTGCTCAACTTCGCCTCGGCTCGCAACGCCGGAGGTGGCTTCATCAAGGGTGCCAGAGCGCAAGAAGAGGATTTGACCCGCTGCTCGGGCCTCTATCCCTGCCTGCTGAGCCAGCCCGCCTACTATCAAGCCAACCGCGCCCAGGCGTCACTCCTGTACACGGACCACATGATCTACAGCCCGGCTGTGCCGTGGTTCCGGACGCACAGTCGGAATCTCCTCGATCAGGTCTTCCTGGCGTCGGTGATTACCGCACCGGCGCCCAATGCGGGTGAGGTTCTGCGCCGCGATCCCGGCGCCGGCTCGGAGATCGAGGCGTGTCTGCGGCGGCGTTGCGGCATGGTGCTGGCGGTAGCTCGTGACCAGGGGCATCGCAACGTTCTTCTCGGCGCCTGGGGGTGCGGCGTCTTCCGCAACGACCCGGCCCTGGTGTCCGACGCCTTCGGTACCTGGCTCGAGAGCGCAGCGTTCGCCGGCGCGTTCGACAACGTGGTCTTCGCGATCCTTACGGGATCACGGAATCGGTCGACGTTGGAGGCTTTCGAGAATCGATTCCGTTAGATGCCTGGCACCCGGCTGACGAAGTGCCTGGCACCCGGCTGACGAAGTGCCTGGCACCCCGCGAACGAAGTGCCTGGCACCCAGGCTCACAGACTCGCTAGTGGTTGCCGGCACCCGTGCCGCAGGCGCCGCACTCGCCGGGGGAGTCCCA
>JBCCGX010000698.1:0-5561 GCA_039029035.1 Acidobacteriota bacterium
GCCCGCTGGGCACGTGGGTGATGGCCGAGGCCCCGGCCTCGATCGCGTCGCGGGCGTCCTGCCAGGTGTTGACGTGGATCACAGTCTTGAGGCCGTGCTCTTTCGCCGTGGCGATGGCCACCTGCAGAGTCGCCGCGTCGATCGACGGCATGCGCCCGGTGGGGGAGTAGACGATCTTGACCACATCGGGCTTCTTCTTCGCCAGATCGTTCACCACGTTACGGGCTTCCTGCGGGCTGTCCATGGTGCGGGTGGGCACGCCGTACTCGGTGCAATGGCCTTCGGTGGCGGTGAGGCAGGAGAGACTGGCAAAGAGGTCAGCCCCGCCTGCCTCGCCACGGCGCTGCTTGGCCCGCAGGTCGTAGAGCATCTCCTCGCGGCCGAAGAGATCGAGGAAAGCGGTGACGCCGGCGTAGAGCACGCGCTCGGCGACGACCGCGGTGCCGGGTGCGTCGAAAGCGTTGCCCGGCGCCATGTTGCCGTAGGAGTGGGTGTGCAGGTCGGCCAGACCGGGGATGATCCAACGGCCTTCGAGGTCGAGGGTCTTGCCGGAGAAGCCAGCTGGCGGCGCCTCCGGGCTGCCGGCGATGCGGCCGTCCTCGATCAGCAGATTACTCTGGCGCACCTCGCGCGCGACCGGATCGACGATTTTGGCGCCAGTAAGGAAGAGGTTGCCGCTCTGTCGGGCCGTTGCCTCGCCTTTCGCCTGGGTCTCGGCCTCTCCATCACCCTCGCGGGCGAGAGCGTAGAGGAAGCGCCGGCCGCGTAGGTACATCTCGTCGCCGACGATCGCCGGTGAAGCATCGAACCCGTCGTCGAGCGAGTTCTCCGCCAGAACCTTGAACTCGCACGGTTCGCCGGCCCCGCCGTGCTCGAGCACCACCGCCTTGCCGTCGCGGCCGACGACGTAGACCCGGCCGGCGGCACCGACCGGCGACGCGTACACGTTGCTGATGCCCGGCAGCCGCTGCTCGGTGAACAGCACCTCGCCGGTGGCCGCGTCGAGGCAGGAGAAGATGTTCCGGTTGTGCTTCAGGAAGTAGACCTTGTCGTCATAGAGCAGGAGCGACGGCACGTAAGGCGTGTGGCGATCGTGGCTCCAGCGGATCGCTGCAGTGTCGGTGATGTCGCCGCGGGCATCGGCCAGAGACACCGCTTGCAAGGCGTTGCCGCGATAGCCGCTGGCGAGGTACACCAGGCCGTCGCGATGCACCGGCGACGGGATAGTGTTGACCGTCATGCCATCGGCGCTCCAGATCTCTTCGCCGGTCGTCAGGTCGTAGCCGCGGCTGCGGCCGGTGCCGGGGACCACGGCCTGCCAGCGTCCCCCATGCTCGACGATCAGCGGTGTCGCCCAGGTCGTCACCTCGTCCGGCCGCTCGACCCGCCAGCGCTCCTTGGCGGTCGCCGCCTCGAGCGCGACCAGGAAGGAGTCGCCCTCATGGTCCCAGTTGACGACCAGGGTGTCGCCCTGCAGCGCCGGCGAGCTGCCCTCGCCGAATCGGCGGCGCGTCGCCATGTCGCCCAGGTCGACTTGCCACAGCAGTTCACCCTCGAGGTCGTAGGCGAAGAGGCCGTTGGATCCGAAGTGGGCGAAGAGGCGCTGGCCGTCGGTGAGCGGGGACGCGGAGGCCCACGACGAGTCGATGTAGTGGCTCTCGTGCGGCACTTTCTCGATCGCGGTCCGTTGCCACAGCACGCTACCGTCGTGGCGCGACAGCGCCATGACGACGAAGCGCTGCGCCACCGGCGTCACCTCGGGCGGCCATTCGCGCTTGGCAAGCTTCTCCGCTGCCGCATCGCGGGCCGCCTGGTAGGCCGCGTCATCGGCGGCAACGGTGGTGAGGATGAAGATCTGGTCGCCCCACACCACCGGCGAGGCGAGAGCGTTGCCCGGGATCTCGACCTTGAAGCGGACGTTCTCGCTCTCGCTCCAGGTGATCGGCGGATCGCCATGTGGCGCGACGCCGTTGGCCTGCGGCCCACGCCACTGGGGCCAGTGGTGCTGCGGGTCTGCGCTGTGAAGGGGCTCTCCGGCATCCGCTCCGGCGGTTGCCGCGAGCCACCAGGTCATTCCGCAGACCAAGAGTCTCAGGTGCTTCATCGGTAGTCTCCGAAAACGGGCGATCAGGGACTCGGACGACCGCGTGTCGCGGTGCCTACAGCTCGGCCGACAAAGCTCGAGCCGCAACAGCGGGCTCATAGGTTGCATCGGCCCGCGCCCAGACGCCGAGTGCGATCTCGAGATGAGCGCGCGCGGCGGCTTCTTGGCTGCGGTCGGATTCGATCCGAGCCAGCTCCAGATGGGCTTCCGGGTGGGCGGGGTAGGAAACCAGGACTTCGCGTAGATTTTCTTCGGCGGCCCTTGCCTCTCCAGCCAGGCGATGCGCGCGGCCGAGCGCGATGAGTAGCTGGTGGCGCTCGGCATCTCCGCCGCCGGCTGCCTGGACGGATGTCGTGACCATCTCGAGGGCCTTGCGATAGGCCGTCGCGGCTTCTGGGTAGCGGCCCTCGATCTCGTCCAGCGTCCCACGGGCAAATTCGATCTGGTGCAGCAGATCGAGTCGTTGCCAAGACTTGAGCAACGCCTCGGCCGCCTCGATCGGCGGCGCGAGTCGTTCCGCGTCGCGCGCCGCTTGGAAGATCTTGATGTAGCCGAGTTGGGCCATCTGGTCGAACGGGGGATCGAGCGATTCGGCGACTTGGTCGACGATCGCGAGGCCTTCATCGAGGCGCCCGGCCAAAACCCAGCGGTCGGCCATCATCAACTTGACGTCCCCGGTGATGTTCAAGGGGCTGCGGTACTGGGTCTGGATCTCGACCAGCCGCGGCAGCAGGTCCACTGCAGCCTGCATCTCGCCGCCGGTCTGCAGAAGCTCGATCTTCATCTCTGTCACGGCACTCTCGGCCTGGGGAGTCAAGGCCTGGGCCTCGGCTTCAGCGAGGCGTGCTCGAGCACTTTCCAGATCGCCTTGCCGCAGGTCGAGGTTGGTGAGGTGGAGCAGCGGCCCGACCGGACCGGAGGCCAGGAGCAGGGCCTTCTCGTAGTGCTCGCGGGCCTTTTCGAGGTCCCCCAGGCGGCGGTGGATATGACCGATGTCGAGGTGTGGCGAGGCATTCTCGGGATAGAGCTCGGCGTAGCGGCGATGGTGGTCGAGAGCCTCGGCGTACGCTTGGCGGCTGACCAACAGGCTGCCGACGTAGGGCAGGACCCAAGTCGCGGTCGGATCCGTTTCCAGGATTCGGTTCAACGTCGTGATGGCTTCTTCGACCCGGTTGCCTTGCCATAGGTAGGCGTTGGCGAGCGCCGAAAGCGCTACGGTATCGGTGGGGTAGAGCTCCACCCACATTTCGAACACGGCGGTTCGCTTGTCGACGTCTCCCTTGAGGAAGTAGTCGCTGCCCTTGGCGACAAAGCGATCACGTTCCGAGAGCTTGTAGTCGTGTTGTATCGCCCGGCTCGCCGCCTTCTTGGCTTCGGCGGTCTGACCGCTGGAAAGGTAGGCGTCGGCCAGCCGGAGGTGGACAACGGCGAAGCTCGGATCTTTCTCCACCGCCGCCCGCCAAGCGGCTGTCGCGGCGTCGTAGTCGTTGCGTAGCAAGATGGCGGTCTTGGCCTCGACATGATCGCGAATCGCCTCGACGGACTCCGAGAGATGTTCGGCGACAGACAGATCATTAGCCAGCTTCTCCGACCCGGGTGGCACGCCCAGGTCCGCTTTGAGCAGCGGCGTGAGCTCATCGATCAACGACAGAGGGTCCTGGCCGGACAGCGTTCGGGTGGCGACCTGGCGGGCTGGCTCGGTGCTGTAAAGCGAGACCTCGAGGGTCAGCTCCTCGCCCGAGCGCCCGATGGCACCGGCGACGAAGTATTGCAAATGAGCTTCGGTTGCCGCTTGCCTCTGCAGACCCACCGGAACCTTCAGGCCGTCTTCGTAACCGGCCCGTACCAGGCGAGAGAAGAACCAGTTGTTGTTGCCCGTATGCGGCGTCCAGATCGCCAGGTAGGGGTCCTGGCGCAGGTCGGCCGCCAGCATTTCAGGTAGCCCATACTGTAACCAAGCCAGGCTCTCGTCGCCGGATCGATTGTCCCAGAAGAACACTGCCAACCGACGCCGGAACGACTCCTTGGGCACGACGCGCTCGATCCGCTGGCCGTCCTCGTCGGTGACGACGACGGTCTGTGAGGTCGCCCCCAGGTCCTTGCCGTGAAACAACAGGCCGAGCAGCACCATGGTGATCGCCAGATTGACCGGAACGCCGATCTTTTCGAAGCGCTTCCACGGATCCTTGCCCGGTGCGCCATGGTTGTAGGCAAGTAAAAAAGCCGCCGGCGCGAGCGATAGGAGGGTCAGCAGGACGGCGTCGGTCAAGGCGCTGGAGAGCAGATACCGATTCACCAGCCAATCGATGAATTGGATGACGCCCCAGGAGGCGCCAAAGTAGAGCCCCATGATCTGGGGAACCCGTCGCCGCTTGATCTCCTGCAGGAATGTGCTGGTCATGTCGCCCTTCTCACGCTTGAGATGGCCTACGCTGAACCGTGGCGTGGTGTTACATCGCCTTTCATTCGGTCTCGCTGCTCGTGATCTCCGGCTCGAGGCTCCAGGCGGTGGCGAGCTGATCCAGAACATGCCCTTCCCGGCTGACGATCGACTCGGCGGCGGCGATACCGAACAAGACCCCGTAGATGGTCTCCCGGGCCTCTTGGCGCTCGACGGCGTTGGCCTGGGTGGTCACGACATCGTCGTCTTGATGTTGCTGGCCGGCTGCCTGGATCGCTTGCCAGAAGTCGTCTTCACCGAGCTCCGCCGCCGCGGCCTTGACCCGATCGGACTCGGCCGGGGAGTAATCGCCATCGAGGGCCACGATCAACCGTACCAGGGTGCCGAGGGCGTTCCTCTCGGCATCGTTCATGTCGCTGAGCTTCATTGGATTCCTCTCGTTAAGGTGGGGTACGTAGCCTAGCACCTTCGAGGAGTAGTGAGCGGGTGGTAACTTCATGGGATGCGCGGGGAAGTTCAACGCCAGCGGATCGGGGTGATCGGGGCCGGAATCGTCGGTAGCTCGATCGCCTATCACCTGGCCCGCCGCGGTGCCGAAGTCACTGTTTTTGAGCAGAATCGACCGGGAGCGGGCGCGACGAGCGATTCCTTCGCCTGGATCAACGCCACCTTCGACAAGCAGCCGCGCACCTACTACGAGCTCAATCGTCGCGGGATGCGGGGCTACCGGGCACTGGTGGAGACGATCGAAGGTCTAGAGGTCGATTGGGGCGGTACTGTCGAATGGGTGGCGGACGCAACCCGCGCCGACCGGTTGCTGGAGCAAATCGCCAGCCACCGCTCCTGGGGCTACCCGGTGCGGGCGATCGGCTCCGACGAGTTGGGGACTCTCGAACCGGCATTGATCCCTGGGCCGGTCGCCGCGGCGGTGCACTGTGCAGACGAAGGCAGCGTCGATCCGGTGGCGGCGACCCAGGCTTTCCTTGCCGCAGCGCGAGCGGCCGGGGCCGACCTCGAGTGCCCCTGCAAAGTCGTCGACATCGAGCGCCGGGGCGA